>JBPCPZ010000124.1:0-4888 GCA_050998655.1 Actinomycetota bacterium | reverse complement strand
AGCGTCACCGTGGTGCCCTCCTGGGTCGAGCTCGACGCCTGGTCCCCCTTACGATCCGGCGGGATGGGGGGCGACCATCCCAACGCCCGGGCCGGCCAGGGGACGGGCGACTATCTCGGCGTCCGCGACTATCGCCCCGGCGATCCCTTGCGGTCCGTACATTGGCGCTCGGCCGCTCGCGCGGGGCGGCTCATCGTCACCGAGCTCGAAGAGGAGTCGCGCCGGCGCGTGCTCATTGCCCTGGGCGGAGAAGACGCCGGTGAGCCCCCGGATTCGGCCTTCGAGACGCTCGCGCAGGCGGCCGCCTCGATCGCGAAATCCTCGATCGACAACGGCCACCAGGTGAGCCTGCTGCACTCCGCCGGCGAGCTCTCCGACGCCCGCTTCTCGGAGTGCCTCGAAGCCCTCGCTGCGGCCGTGCCCGACGCCCGGCCGCTCAGCCCCCGGCTGGGCTCCTCCCTGGCGCGACTGGGCAGGGGCGGGACGGTGGTGCTGCTGGCCTGTGAATCGGAGCAGACCAGGTCGGATCTCCAGCAGGCCGCTGGAATGGCCGCCGCACGCGGATGTCACACCGTGGCGGTGGTTGCGGACCCCGGCTCCTGGCTCCGGCATCGGGCGCCGCCTCGGACGACCCTGTCCGTGGCGGGAGCGACCACGAGAACCGTGTGGCGCGACACGAGCTTGCGGACATGTCTGGGGGCGTAGGAGCGCGGGTCAAGGCGGTCAACGCCACGCGGCGGCCGGAAGACTCGATCCCACTACGGGCCGCGGTTCTCGGAGCGGTTCTCACCGGAGTCGCCGCAGCCGGCGTCGAGGGGGCGATCTCCCCCCTGCGCACCGGGGTGGTCCTGGCCGTGCTGCCGTGCGCCTACTTGTTCTCCTATAAGCGGCGCAGCGCGGAGAACTGGTACGTCAAGCTCGCGCTGGCCCTGGGAGCGGTGCTCGCGATCGTAGCCTTCTTCTCGCAGCTGGGAAGCGTCCAGACGCTGGATGAGATCCGCTTCCCGCTGGCCGAGATCTTTCTGTGGATACAGGTGCTGCACAGCTTCGATCTTCCCGAGCGCAAGGACCTGCACTTCTCGCTGGGCTCCTCGCTGGCGCTGATGGGGGTCGCCGGGTCACTGGCGCAGACGATGTCCTATGCCCCCTTCGTGGTCGTCTACTTCGTGCTGACTCTGTGCGCTCTGCACCTGGCGCAGGTAAGCGAGGCGGCCGACGGCACCGTGGCCACGCTGCGCCCGGAGCCGGGGGCCCGACGGCCCCAGGTCTGGTCCCAGCTCGCCCGCGCCGGAGCGGGGATCGCCGCTGCCGGGGTGGTCCTATATCTGTTGACGCCTCAGGGCACCGGAGTGCGGGCGCTGGCGCTCCCGTTTTCCCTCGGAAACGGCGCGGGGATCGCTGCCGGCGAGTCGCTGTTCAACCCCGGCTTCGAGTCGGGTGCGCCGGGCTCCCGCTCCTCGGGCACCGCCTACCACGGTTTCAACGACAGCCTCGACCTCCGAGTCCGGGGGGAGCTTTCCGACGAGGTCGTCATGAGGGTGCGCAGCTCGGCCCCCGCCATGTTGCGGGGCATGATCTTCGACAGCTACGACGGGGTCAGCTGGTCGCAACCGTCCGATGACCCGGTTCCGCTGGACGGGACCCCTCCTTACTTCTATCCCGTGGAGCAGCGCAGTCTCGGCCCGCGTGCCGAGGTGAGCCAGACCTTCTACATCGAGGCCGAGCAGCCCAACGCGCTCTTCTCCGCCGCTTACCCCGACCGCATCTTCTACGAGGGAGGTGTGGCGGTGGACGCGCTCGGCGGCCTCCGCACCGGCGGAACGCTCAGCGAAGGCACCGTCTACAGCGTGGTGGCGAGCAGGGGTGCGGCCACTCCTGATCAGCTGCGAATCCTGGGTGCACCGGAGGCGCCCGAGACGATGAGCCGCTACCTCGAGGTTCCCTCGAGCGTGCCGAAGCGAGTGGGCGCACTGGCCCGGCGCATCACTGCGTCGGCCGAGACCACCTACGACAAGGTCAAGGCCATTGAGGACCACATGGCTCGCAACTACCGCTACTCGACCGACTCGCCGGTACCCCCCGAGGGCCGGGATGCGGTCGACCACTTCCTGTTCGACACCGACGTCGGTTTTTGTGAGCAGTTCGCCTCCGCCACCGCCGTCATGCTGCGCAGCTTGGACATCCCCGCGCGGCTGGTCGCCGGCTACACGCCCGGAACCCGCAACCCCTTCACCGGCTACTACGAGGTTCGCAACTCCGACGCCCACGCCTGGTTCGAGGTCTACTTCCCCTCCTTGGGCTGGTACGAGTTCGATCCCACCTACGCGGTCCCGCCTGCGCAGGTGGAGCCCTCGAGCTCACTGCCGCTGGCGCGCCTGCTCGAGGCGGCTCAGAAGAAGCTCGGCGGCTTCTCGCTCGGTGAGCCCAGCCTCCTCGACTCCGCGGCGCTGGCCGTGGCCCTGGTGGCCGCCTGGGGCGCAGCCGTGCTGTGGCGTCGGCGCCGCCTGCGAGGAGTGAGCCGGCCCCCGGCCGGCGAGCCGGGAGGCCCGATCGAGGCGGCGTGGCGGGAGCTCGAGTGCGCCCTGCGAGAGACGGGGGAGCAGCGCGCTCCTCCCGAGACCGCCCGCGAGCTGCTCCACCGGCTGGGCTCCTCAGATGCCGCGGCCGACGCCTTCGACGAGGAGCGCTACGGGGGTCTCACCGACACTGCTCGGGCCCGGGAGGCCGTCCTCGAGCTGAAGCGACTCACGCGCGACAAGGCCACCGCGCCAAGCCGCTAAGCGCGCCCTCTCGCGTTTTGAGCGCTTCTCGGTGCCGTTTATGGCACTTTGACGCCCCTAAAACCTAGAAACCCCGCCATTCCGTGAGCTCGGCGGCCGCGGTGCGGCGGGTCATCGGGCGTTCCTCGGCCCCCTCTTGCGGGTAGCCGATGTAGACGAAGCCCGCGATCAGCTCGACCTCCTCGACCCCCAACACCTCCCGGACCTCGGACATGGCGCAGGCTGGGCCGGTCCGCAACATCGCTCCGAGCCCCCAGTCGTGGGCCGCCAGGAGGATGTTCTGCAGGGCTGCTCCGGTGGCGTGATGCTCCTCGATCTCGACGACCTTGGGGAGATGGTGCTTGGGCCGCTCGATCACGCACACGATGACGGGCGCCCTCAGCGCCTTGGCGACGATCCCGGATGAGTCCTTGCCCGCACGCTCGACGCCCTCAGCCCACGCCCGCCCCAGCCGCTCGCGCTCCTCGCCCGCCAGTACCACGAAGCGCCACGGCTGAGTGAGATGGTGGGTGGGGGCTCTGACGGCCGCTTCCAGCAGCCTCTCGAGCGCCTGCCGTTCGGGGACCCTGTCTGTAACCCGAGGCACCGAGCGCCGCGTGAGGATGGCGTCGAAGGTCTCCACTCCGGCAAGGATAGGGCCGGAGTGAGGGCGCGGCCCCCCGTGCCACAATCGCTCTGTGCTCGTCGGCGCAATGAACTTCCCCGGTCGCTCGGTCGTGAAGGAGATTCATCGCATCTCCGAGGACGGCTTCGACTTCGTCGATCTGACGCTCGAGCCGCCTGCGGCGTGGACTCCCGACGGGGCCAAGGTCGGCCGTCTGTTGTCGGACCTAGGCCTCCCGGCTGTGGGGCACACCGCCTGGTACCTTCCGATCGCATCCGCTTTTCCCGAGCTGCGCCGCACTGCTCACGATCTCTACCGCCGGGCGCTCGACGTCTTCTCGGAGGCGGGCGTCTCTCTCGTCAACGTTCATCCCGACCAGCGCATCCCGATGCACGCCCGGCAGCAGGTGCTGTCGCACAACGCCCACGCGATCGCCGAGCTGGCCGAGGCCGCCGCCCAGCGCGGGATCAGGATCATGGTCGAGAACGACGACCGGACCTTCTCCGGAGTCGAGGCCCTCACGGCCATCTTCGATCGTGTCCCCGAGGCCGGCTTTCATCTCGATGTCGGGCACGCCAATCTGAGACTCGGCCTGGGGGAGCCGAACCGGACCGGGGCCCTGCTTGAAGCTTTCGGGCGCCGCCTCGCCCACGTGCACCTGTCCGATAATCGCGGCGGCCCCGATGACCTGCATCTGCCCCTGGGCGCCGGGGCGCTCGACTGGAAGGGAGTGGTGAAGCTGTTGCGAGGGGTGGGCTGGGATGGGACGGTCACGCTCGAGGTCTTCTCCCGGGAGCGTGAGCACCTGCGCACCTCACGCCGGCTGTGGTTGGAATGGTGGTCCCGGGGCGCCTGAGCCGGGCCGCCCCCTGACTCTTTCACGACCAGCCTCGGTGAGCGGGGCTAACGTTGAAAAGTTCGCGAGATGCGGCACCGGGTGTTGAATGTGGCTATTATTGTGACTCATGAGCCTCAAGAGGGTGGTGTGGATATTTTTCGTGGCGTTTGGTTTCTTCTTCTTGATCACCTCCCCGGTGGAGGCCGCCAACATGGTCAAGGAAACGGGCCAGACCCTCGCGTCGGCGGTCGAGTCGCTGTCGCGCTTCGTCAAGGCCCTGTGAGCTAGCCGCAGCGGTCTCATGCGGCTCGAGCGAATCCGGAAGCGCTATATGGCGGACGGCGAGAGTGAAGTGCTAAGCACTCGCCGTCATCTCGCCGCGGTCCTTGTTCCATTTCTCGTCACCATCGGCGTGGGATGGGCCGCGTCGGCGATCGGCGCAGCTTCGGGCCCCCGCAATGGCGGTGATTCACTCGGCACTGTGCTCGGCTGGATAGTGCTGGCGTTCGTCGTCCGCTTTCTGTTCAAGCTCCTCGAGTGGTGGTACGACGTCATCTTCGTCACCGACCGCCGCATCTTCGAGGTTCGAGGGCTGGTGCCGCAGCACGTCTACTCGATGCCGCTGTGGAAGGTCACCGACATGACCTATCGGCGGAGCTTCTGGGG
>JBPCPZ010000067.1:0-4755 GCA_050998655.1 Actinomycetota bacterium | reverse complement strand
GGGTGATCCTCGTCGACGGGCACGTAGTCGGGGAGGAACTTTCGCTCGGGAGAGAAGAAGCCCGGAACCGTCTCGCTCGAGGTGTTGACGAAGCGGGGGACGCCCCCGCGGACTGCGGCCTCGAGGGTGTTGAAGGTGGCCATGAGGTTGTTGCCGAATACCACGTGCGGTGGGTTGTGGTTGGGGTCGGGGATGGCGGCGGTGTGAACGACAGCGTCGACGCCTCGCACCACCGCATATGCGTCGCCGGCATCGGTGAGGTCGGCCTCCATGTAGTCGGGCTCGCCCGGCTCGGGGCGTTCGAAGGTGCCGCGCTGGAGGTCGCTGGCGCGGACCTCGTGACCGCGCTTCAATAGCGCCGCCACGGTGGCGGAGCCTACTTTCCCGTTGGCGCCGGTTACGAGCACGAGCATGTCGAGCCCCTCTCTTTTCGCCGCGTGGTCGTTAGATGTCGCTATACAACATCCTGTGACCACTCGGCAGCTCCGAGGGCTTTCGGAGGACCGACCGGCCCTCGTCTCGCCTTATCAGGCGAGAACTTCTTGCTCGGAGCCCGGCGGAGGCGGAGGCGGCGGGAGCACGCTTCTGACCGCCGCCGCGAAGACTCCGTCGGCGAGGCGAGTGATGCGATCTGCCCGGACTTGCCACGCGTAGAGGCTTCCCGGCCCGCTGCAGCCGTCGGCGCGCGCCAGCACCAGCAACTCCCCGGCAGGCAGCCACCCGATGGGCTCAGTGGACAGGTCGGCAAGCCTTCCGCCGAGCTCGGCCACCGACCCGTTCCAGACCCGCGTCATCTTCTTCTCCTCACAGGCCCCGACGCTGTAGGCGATCCTGTGGCTGCCGAGCAAGGGCGCGACGACGTCTCCCATGGCCGTGGGCGCCGATTGGATCGTCTTGAGCTCGGCGTCCCGGATCCTGCCCTCGGAGTCCTCCAGCGCCAAGCGCAACGAGTGGACGTCGTGGCGATTGTCGTGCTCGGCGGCGTAGTAGATCCTCGTACCGTCCGGGGAGAACGACAGCGAGAAGATGCGGCGTGCGTCCTCGCCGATCGCCAACAGCTGCCGCTCCTCACCGAGATTGGTTGCAAGCCATAGCCCGTAAGTTCCGTCGCGGGCGGTGCCGGTCACCGCCAGATGAGTTCCCGCCGGGTGGTAAACGGCCTCGTCGTGGTCGGCCAAGAACGAGACGTCGGAAGCTTCGGCGCCGAACGCGTCAACCTTCTCAAGAGCCCTCGGGAGTCTCGCCCGCCGCCGGAAACGTAGACGACCGAGCTTCCGGCGGGCCGCGACCACTCGGCCGATTGCGTCTCGCCCGGAAGTGAGACGATTCGACCTCCGTCGTAGCGCCGAAGGTCGCCGAAATGCACGCGGTCGGCTTGCGGGCCCCACTCGAGGTCTGTTGGGCGAGACACGGGCACGACACAGCGGGCAAGCGAGCCGCGGCGACCTGCCACGAAGAGCTTTCCGCCGGAGACTAAGCTGATCTGCGTCCCCTCGAGCTCGCGCAGCCCGCTGCAGCCGTGGACGAGCTCGAAGGGGCCAGCTTGCTTTGGCGGAAGGGCGCGGGGCCGCGTGGCGGGCGGGCGCGGCCCGTCCCCGCCGGAAGTGCAGCGCGCCGCGATCAACAACACAAGGCAGAAGCCGACAAGGACCTTGGGTCCCACTGCTGAAGCCTAGTCCTGCGCCGAGTGGTGGTCAGATGCAGCATCCTGTGACCACTCGGCGGGCGTGAGGGCCCGGATTGCCCCGGAGAAGGCTTCGAAGCGTTCGGCGGCTTGCTCGTAGGCTTCTCTCACCTCGGCGCGCGGCTCGTAGACCCGTCCCTCGCCCGGCGGTGTGGGGGCGTCCTCGAGCGAGTCGATCTCTCCCAGGGCCTTCAGGGCCAGGACCGCCGCCCCCCAGGCAGTGCCTTCGACGCTCGGCGCCACCGTCACCGGGAGGCCGAGGATGTCGGCCATCATCTGGCTCCACAGCTCGGAGTGGGCGAAGCCGCCGGTGGCGCGCACCTCATTCGCGGGCCCCGCCAGAGGCTGGAGCGTGCGCGCGACGGAGAGGAGCTGCAAGAGCACCCCCTCTAAGGCAGAGCGCACCAGCGAAGCACGGTTGTGTTCAATCGTCAGGCCGATCCAGGAGGCTCGGGCACCTGCTCTCCAGTGCGGCGCTCGTTCCCCCAGCAGCTGCGGGAGGAACACCAAACCGTCACACCCCGCCGGCGCACCGGCGGCGAGATCATCGAGCGCGGAGACGTCGTCCACATCGGTGAAGACGTGCTCGAGGAGCCAGTCGAGGACGACTCCCCCGTTGTTGACCGGGCCCCCGATCACCCACAGCTTCTTACTGAGGGCGTAACAGAAGGTTCTCCCCGCCGGATCGATTCGGATCTCCGGCACCGTCACGCGCGCCGCGCCGCTGGTCCCGACCGAGCAGACCATGACCTCGGGGCTCACTGCGCCCACACCCAGGTTGGCGAGCACTCCATCGGCGGCGCCCGGGATCACCACGAGATCGGACTCGATCGCCCGGAGGATCTCCACCGGCGACACGAGCGCTGCAAGCTGTCGACGCTCGATCCGCGCCGTGGCCAGTGCTCCGTCGTCCCAGTCTCCGCTCTCCAGATTCAGCAGCCCGCTGGACGAGGCGGCCGAACGGTCGACGACCCACTCGCCGGTGAGGCGATGCAGCAGTAGCTCCTTGATCGAGACCCAGCGAGCCGTGTTGCGGAACACCTCCGGCTCCTCCTCCGCGAACCACATCAGCTTGGTGAGGGGCGACATGGGATGAAGCGGCACGCCGGTGCGCCGGTAGAGGGCGAGGGCGCCGCCTCCCTGCTCCAACCGGGCGGTCTGTGGCGCCGAGCGGGCGTCCGCCCACGTCACCAGTCCCGTAAGCGGCCGATTCTGCTCGTCCAAAGCCACGAGGCTGTGCATGAACGTGCTGAGAGCTACCGCCCGCACTGCGGTCTGGGAGCACACCTCTGTAAGCGTGGCGCAGGCCGCGTCGGTGACGACCTTGGTGTCCAGCTCGGCCCGACCCCGGCCGGGATGAACGAGCTCGTAGGACCGCACCGCCGACGCGAGCAGCTGGCCGTCGCCACCGAAGGCCAGCGCACGCGCGCTCGAGGTGCCGACATCGAGCCCCACCACCGCCCCCGAGGTCATGCCGGCGCGCTGAAGAGCCGCTCTGCCACATGTTCGAATGACGCCTCCGCCCGGTTGCGCTCGAGATCGACCGCTTTGAGCCTCTGCCTGGGGATGCCCAAGACCAGCGTTGCGAGATCTCCGGCGCGCTGGAGCGGAGAGATGGTGATCCTCAGGTCCTGGACGTTGGGCAAGGCAACGAAGGATGTCTGCCGCACGAGCACGCCGCGCCGGACGATCAGGTGCGGTCGGTCGACGCGATGTCCGAGCGCTCGCCACCCGGCCCACGCCGCAGGCACCGCCACCACGCCCACCGCAAGGGCGCTGGCACCAACAGCACCGAACGCGATTACCCCCGCCGCGCCGGCCGCGATAGCCACAATCCCGGCGAAGAGCAACCGGCGCCAGAGCGAGGCGCGGGGGGCGGGAACGAGATCCTCGGTCAGCCGGGAGGCGTCAGTTCTGAGCACCGCAGCGATGAGTTCGAGAGCAATGCGGCGCGTCCCCGTGGGGAGCAGCAGGCTGGTTTCGTGTTGCTCCTCTTTGGGCCCGGCCCTGCCGGCCACCACGACCGTGACCGAGGCCAGCCCGAGCGCACGCCTCAGCACGTTCTCCCGCATCGTCACCGCCTGAAGTCGGTGCAGCGCGACCTGGCTCCTCCTGCGATCGAGCAGACCCCTGGTAATGAGCAGGCGCTCGCCGGAGCGCTCCACCGTGAAATCCCACAGCGTCACCACCGTGGCGCCCAGGGAAATCGCTCCCGCTACCACGATGAAGCCTGCAATCGATGAGATCACCAGCCATACCCCGCCGATGCCCCTGTCCACGAGCCGTTCGGCCCCCGAAGAGATGAAGTCGTCTGGAGCGAGCTGCTGCAGGTAGCCGAGCAGCACCGCGATGATCGCCACGCGGCCCCCCGTCAGCCCCGCCAGTACGAGATCGCGCCGCGTCATGCGAACCAGCACGGGGGCGGCCGGCGCCTCCGGATCGACCGCGACCTCCTCCTGGGACAACGATCTCCGCACCCGCTCGGCTTCCTCGGGAGTCAGGGCGACCAGAGCGGCTTCGGTGCCGCTGCCGCCGGCGACCTCGATGCGCAGCTCGACGATGCCGAAGGCGCGATGTCGAAGCTTCTGGACGATGTCGATGCTTTGCACGCGCGCCGCCGGGATGGTGCGCCGCCAACGGTTCACCACTCCCCCCTCGACCACGAGCGTGCCGGGGGTCGTGTGATAGCGGAAGCGAAGCCAGCGTACGACCGGGGCCAGTGCGGCCACGACGAGACCAGCGAGGAGCAGGAGCCGCACTCGCCCGCCGATCGCCAACAGCGGGATGAGCCCCAAACCCAGGCGGCGGCCTTCCTCTATGAACCACACCGCGATCGCGGCCGGATGAAGCCTGGCTCCCTCAGACGCTGACGGTGCCCGCAACCCGGGACAGCTCCTCTCGCAGTGAACCCGCTTCCTCGTCGCCGAGGCCGGGGATGCGCCCTGCCTGCCCGGCGGCCGTGTAGACCACGAGCTGGTGCAGTGAGAAGGCGCGATCGAGTGGCCCCTGACGAGTCTCGACGAACTGGATGCGATCGAAGGGGATCAGCGTGCGAGTAACGAACAGCCCGC
>JBPCPZ010000048.1:0-10691 GCA_050998655.1 Actinomycetota bacterium | reverse complement strand
ATGCGAGCCCGTGCTGTGTGATCACGTCGCGCCATCTCCGTTCGTACTCGTGGAAGCCGGCCTGATCACCCGCACCGAGCGCTGCTAGCAACATTAGGGCATGGCCGGAGCTGACCGAGATGGGATGTTCGCTGGACGAAAGAAGCTGGTCCGCGACCCCCGCGAACTGTTCGAAAGGAAGGGGTCCATTGACCATGTGTGTGAGGATGTCGGCAGCGCTCTGAGTGGCTTCTCGGGAGCGCCCGGTTGCGCGCGCTTGCCGCAAGGCTTGGAAGGCCCACGGATGCGCTTCTGCGACACGCCCGCGCATCCACTCGAGGTAATAGATCGCGATAGCGGCCTCGGCCAGACCGACGCTGTCGCCCAAGCTCTCGAACACCTCGGCTGCAGCTCGCGCTTCGTCGACCGCGGCTCCGATCTCGGCCTCGGTGGGCGAGCGGTAGACGCGATTCGATAGCAGTTGGACCCTCGCCCGCAACGCATCGCGCTCAAATCCGCTTGCGCCGGCCTGCTCGACGGCTTTGGCCAACAAGGCTTCTGTTTCAGCGGGACGACCCGTTTCCGTTAGCGCGACTCCTAGATTCGGAAGCAAATCGAAGCGACGTGGGGATCTGTCGGGCAGAAGCACAGCCGCCCGCCCAAGCAGGTCGCGAGCCGTGATGAGATCCAGCGCGGCAAAGGCGCGTGCTCCCGCGTCCGCGAACAGCTCGCCGGCACGCTCGCGAAGATCGGCCGCCGTGCCGTCGTGCGCGCCTAGTTCCTCCCTGAGATGGGAGGCGCGCTCGAGGTGTCGTGCAGCCGATTCGTCAGCGTCGGGCTCATTCGTGTCTTCGGCCAGGATCCAATCCGCCAGGCGCGCATGCAGCTCAACTCGCAGTTCCTTGGACATTGCTCGGTACGCAGCTTCGCGTAGGAGTGCATGGGCGAAACGCCATCGCCCAGTAGCCTCGTCCTCCAACTGAACGAATCCGCGTCGTTCGAGCATAGTTAGAGCAGTTTCGATCTCGCCGGTGCCTGTCTCAGGGGCGAGGGCGCGAAGAGCCGAGGTCCGAAAACGGCGACCTTCGACGGACATCCGTTCGAGGAGAAGCCGCATCTCCGGGTCGAGTCGGTCGAACCTTGCCGCCAGCAGCGCCTGCAACGTCAAGGGGATCTCAACATCGGCGTCGGGGGAACCGACCCAACTGCCATCAGCGAGCAATCCCTGATCCGCGAGCATTGCAGTGAATTGCTCCAGATACAGAGGGTTTCCCTCGGCCGTCTCGCACACACGGTCGACGACGGATGTCGGAGTCCCTTGTCCAAGCAGAAGCACGGCGAGTCGCCGGGCGTCAGGAGCTGCCAGCGGGTGCAATGTTGTCGTTGTGGCTCGCGGCTTGCCCGCCGACCAGAGGGGGCGTTGTTCGAGGAACTCAGGCCTAGCCAAGCACAGGACCAATGCCGGGCCGTGGAAGCGGTCGACGATAGCATCGAGGAGGTCGAGCATTGGTGGCTCCGCCCAGTGCACATCTTCGACCACAACGACGAGTGGCTCGCGGGAGGCGAGCGCTTCGAGCAGCCGGCGCACGGCCCATGGCGTATCCGTGGCCGTCGCCTCACCGACCCCCAGGACGTGGGCGAGGCGATCGCCTACGGCCACGCCGTCGGGTTCCGTCGTCAGGCGCTTGCGAAGCGCGATCGCGATCGCCTGGGGGTCACTCGAGGGGAGCGCGGCCGTCTGTGCGAGCAACTCGACGAGCGGTGCGAAGGTGATGCCGTCGCCGTAAGAGGGGGTTTGTCCGACAAGGACCTGCGCGCGGTCGCGAACTGCGTCGGCGAAGTCCGTGGCGAGGCGCGACTTACCCACGCCTGGGGCGCCGAGGACGGTGACCAGTACGCATGCGCGCGCGTCGATCGCGTCCTGAAACGCGCCGTGAAGTGCTGTTAGTGGACGGTCACGCCCAATAAGCGGCGTCTCGATCCGGATCGGAGTTGGGCGGATCCGAAGTACCCGATAGGCATCGACCGGTTGCACCTTGCCCCTCAGAGCGAATGGTCCGACCTGCGACAGATCGACGCGTCCACGAAGCATCTGTTCGGCGGCTCCCGAGATCAGCACGTCGCCGGGTTCCCCGGCTGCTTGGAGGCGTGCCGCCGTGTTGAATGCATCTCCTGAGATCTGCCCTTGCCGCGCTGCGCTCTCGTCCGCAAACGCCTCAGCGCAGCTAATCGCGATCCGCACGCGAACTCGAACGTGGGGATCCTCGATCTCCGCGTCCTGCACAGCGGCGGCTTCTCGCATCTCGAGCGCCGCTCGCACGGCACGGAGTGTGTCGTCCTCGTGTGCGGTCGGAACGCCAAAGGCCCCGACGACTGCGTCACCCATGAATTTCTCGACGGTTCCTCCGTGCCGCTCGATAGCTACGCGCATCGTCTCGAAGTAGGGATCGAGCACTCTTCGCAGGCGCTCGGGGTCTAAGCGCTCCCCGAGCTCGGTCGAGCCGACGAGATCGCAGTAGAGAGCAGTAACGAGGCGGCGACGTGTGTGAATCGAGGTCAAGAGTCGCCTGCCGCACTCTTGGCAGAACTTCGCCTGGTCGGCATTCGATGCCCCGCACGACGGACAGGTCCCCACGCCGACAGTCTGAGTCATATGGAGTCGAACCGTAAACCGAAATTCCGAATGACTTCTCCCCGCTCAGCAGCGGTGAGCGAGGCTGAGCGCGGAGGGGTCAGGGCAAAAGCCGATAGAAGCGCCAGAAGTCGTTCTCGATGGGGAGGATTTCGACATCGCTGTAGCCCGCGTTTGCTGCATACTCCCGCAACTTGTCGGCTCGTATGACGGTGCCGGTTGGCCGCGGAGGGCTGATACTCCCTTCCGGTCGGCAGACAGAAAACGCTCCAGGCGTAGAAAACTCGCTCGATGTCGTCACCGGGGGCACCGAATTCTTCGGCGGTCCGCTCGTCCGCAACTATCACAGCTCCACCCGGCGCAAGCAGTTTCCTCATCGTCTGTAACGCCTCAACCGGGCGGGCCATGTCGTGAATGGCTTCGAATACCGTGGCTAGATCGTAGCTGCCTTCGGAGTCGTCCGAAGCGTCATTGATGTGAAAGTTGACGCGTTCGCTGAATCCCTCTCGGTCTGCATTGGCTTTGGCGAGCTCGATCGAGGCGTCATCGAAGTCGAACCCGTCGATGTGAACCTTCGGGTAGGCGCGCGCAAGGGCGATGCTCGACCATCCCGTGCCGCAGGCGATATCGGCAACGCGGGCCGGCGGGTCCGACTGAAGCCGCTTATGGACGTCAGGGGCGGCCGGGAACCATTCCGTGCCAAGAAGGTTGATGAACTGCGTTCGGTTCGTATCGGCCTGCCCCTCGCGTGCATCGGGCCCGTAATCTCTGTAAGGCACACCGTCTCCGCTTCGAAAGGCATCCAGCAACTGCGGCATGATCGATAGCGTGCCGGCGGTTAGGCGGGCGAAGGAGGCCAGATAGTTGACACTGTCGTTCTCCAACAGGACCTCGTCGTGTCCGGGTATAAGCTCGTATGTGCGTTCGCGCGGTTGCGCCTTGGCATTCTCGGTGCGAAGGATGCCGGTAACCGCCTGCTGCTCGAGCCATTCCCTTATGTAGCGCTCGTCGGTACTCGTTCGTTGAGCGAGTTGCTGCGGGTTCAAGGGCCCTTCTCTCAGGGCGCTGTAGAGACCGAGTCGGTCGCCGATGTAGATGGAGAAAATGTCGTAGGTCGCAAGGACCGAGGAGAACACGCGCTCAACAAATCCATCCCGAGCTGCCGCCACTTCCTCTGAGGCAATGCTGCTTGATGCCATCGCTCCATCTCCTCCCGAGCAAAGCCGACTCCGAAGGCTTTACATGCTACCCGGCTGGGTTCAGGCGGCGACGATGGCAGGAACCTCCTCGAGTGCTATGGCGAGCACTTCAGACACGTCCGAGACGAGATGGAAGCGAAGCTCTTTCGCTATCTCGGCGGGGATGTCGTCGAGGTCGGGCTCGTTACGAAGCGGCAGCAGGACCTCCTTCAACCCGGAGCGGTGAGCCGCCAGAACTTTCTGCTTCACGCCGCCGATCGGCAGCACGCGGCCCTGAAGTGTCACCTCTCCGGTCATGGCCACGCTCGAGCGGACCGGCCTCCCGCTAAGCAAGCTCGCTATGGCGGTGACCATGGCCACGCCCGCCGAAGGCCCGTCCTTGGGAACCGCCCCGGCCGGGACGTGGACGTGAATCCGCCGCGAGCCCACTCCCTCGGCCCCCAACTCCGGCGCGTGGGAACGAACATAGGAGAGCGCGATCTGGGCCGACTCCTTCATCACCTCGCCGAGCTGGCCGGTGAGAGTGAGGCCGGGCTCGCCGTCCATCGAGGTGGCCTCGATGAACAAGACATCTCCGCCCGTTCCGGTGACCGCCAGTCCGGTTGCGACTCCGGGCACCGAGGTGCGCTCGGCCGCCTCGAAGTGAAAGCGTGCCTTGCCGAGATACTCCGGCACGTCTTCTGTCGAGATCGCGATGGGATTCTCCGCCTTAGTTTCGGCGACGCGGCCGGCTACTTTGCGCAGCACCTTGGCGAGCTGGCGCTCGAGACTGCGAACGCCGGCCTCACGCGTGTGCTCGGAGATGATGCGTTCGAGAGCGCCGTCATCGATGGTGACTTCTTCGGCCGAGAGGGCATTGCGCTCGAGCTGGCGCGAGAGGAGATGGTCGCGCGCGATGGCGAGCTTCTCGTACTCGGTGTAGCCGTCGAGGTAGATGACCTCCATGCGATCGAGCAGCGGCGGCGGAATAGTCTCGGCCACGTTGGCCGTGCAGATGAACAAAACCTCGGAGAGGTCGAAGTCGACCTCGAGATAGTGGTCTTTGAAGGAGTGGTTCTGCGCCGGGTCGAGCACCTCGAGCAGCGCCGAAGAGGGGTCGCCGCGCCAGTCCGAGCCGACCTTGTCGACCTCATCGAGCATGAACACCGGGTTCATCGTTCCCGCTTCCTTCATGGCACGCACGATGCGTCCGGGCTGGGCGCCGACATAGGTGCGCCGGTGGCCTCTGATCTCGGCCTCGTCGCGCACTCCGCCCAACGACATGCGCACGAACTCTCGTCCCAGGGCCCTGGCCACGGACTCGCCTAGGGAGGTCTTGCCCACCCCGGGGGGTCCCACCAGAGTAAGGATTGCTCCCGATCCCCGTCCGGAGGCCGTCTCGAGCTTCCGCTCGGCCCGTAGTTTGCGCACTGCGAGGTACTCGAGGATGCGGTCCTTGACGTCCGCAAGCCCGGTGTGGTCGGCATCGAGCACCCCACGGGCCGTGGCGAGATCGAGCCTGTCCTCCGAGCGCTGGGACCAGGGCATCTCGACCAGCCACTCCAGATAGGTGCGGATCCAGCCCGCCTCGGGGCTCTGCTCGCTGGTACGCTCGAGCCGATCGAGCTCCTTGTGGGCCTCGTTTGCAACCTTCTCGGGCATGCCGGCCTCTTCGATCTTCGTGCGCAGCTCCCCCACGACATCGAAGGAGTCCTCGCCCAGCTCCTTCTTGATCGCGGCGAGCTGTTGTCGCAGGAGGAACTCACGCTGCGACTTCTCCATGCCCGAGGCAACCTCCTGCTTGATTTGATCCTTGAGGCCGAGCTCTGCCAGCGTCTCCTTGGCCCAGGCGAGTGCCTTCGCCAGCCGCTCGACGGGGTCCAGGGTCTCGAGGATCTCAACCTTCTGCTCGAAGCTGAGGTCGGGCGAGTAGCCCGCTGTGTCGGCGAGAGCTCCCGGGTCCGTGGTTCCGCGCAGCAGCGAGGATGCCTCCGGCACTCCTCGTGCTTCGAGCACGGCCTCGATCGTGGCCCGGTAGGTCCTGCTCAACTCGGAGATCTCTGCGGATTCGGGGGCTGAGTCTTCTACCAGGTCTGCTTGCACCCATACGGCTTCTCCCGCCCCGGCGACCCCGCTTCCGATGACTGCACGCCGGACACCGCGCATGATCACGGCTCGCTCACCGTTGGGGAGCTTGCCGGCGTCGTCGACCCGCGCCACAGTCCCGATCCGGGCATAGCCCGCGCCGATGCGAGGAACGAGCAGCACGAGCCCGTCGCCGTCCAGAGCCGCCGTGATGGCCCCCTTGGCCTCATCCGAGTCAAGGGCCAGCGTGACGACCATGTGAGGCAGCACAACCCCTCTGCCGAGGGGTAGAAGGGGAAGAATCTGAGCGGTCTCTTGTTTCATCGTCTCTTCCGTTTGGTCGGAGGCCACCCCTGAGCCGGCTCTCGGGCTCGAGAGTGCCGGGCGGGGGGCCGGATATCCTTTCCCCTACAAGCTCAGGTCGGGATTGTTTATTCCCAAACTAGTTTGGTCTGCCTCGGCGGGCTGGCGGGCGCAGGCATCCGGTATGGGTCGAAGAACGAGGAGGATCACAAGTGAATATCGAGCTGTTCTCCAAGCTTGTCTCGACGCCCGGAATCTCGGGGCGGGAGGAGCGGATTCGAAAGGTCGTGCGCGACGAGGTGGAGCCGTTGGTCGACGAGATCTCGGTCGACTCGCTCGGCAATCTGACTGCGTTCCGAAAGGGGCGGGGGCCGCGGCTCATGCTCGCCGCCCATGTCGACTCGATTGGCTTTCTCGTAAGCCACATCGACGACGACGGCTTCATACGCGTCTCTCCGATTGGCGGCTTCGATCCTCGCACTCTGGTCATGCAGCGGGTCCTAGTGCAGGGCCGCAAGGACTATGTGGGGCTTCTCTCTCCTGTCTCAAAGCCGATCCACCTCCTCAGCGAAGAGGACCGCAAGCGACCGCTCAAGCTCGAGGATCTCTTCATCGACCTCATGCTCGAGCCCGACGAAGTAAAGGCGAACGTCTCGGTCGGCGACCCGGTCAGTATGTTGCGAGAGCCGCTCGTCACCGACAAGTCGATCACGGCGCCCTATCTCGACGACCGGCTCGGTGTTTATGTCCTCATCGAGAGCCTCCGTAAGGCTCGCGACACCAAGGCCGCGCTCTCGGCGGTGTTCTCGGTACAGGAGGAGGTGGGTCTACGCGGCGCCGCCACCAGCGCCTTCGGGGCCGAGCCAGAGGTCGGAATCGCGATCGACGTCACGATCGCGGGCGATCTTCCGGGTGCCGACAAGAGCCAGCAGGTATCGGCACTGGGCAAAGGAGTGGCAATCGGCGTCATGGACGCAAGCGCGATCTCGGATCCCCGTCTGGTGGCGCGCTTCAAGGAGCTCGCGACCGTATCGCAAATCGCACATCAGATGGAGATCTTGCCGCAGGGGGGCACCGATGCGGGGGCGATCCAGATGTCGAGGGCCGGCGTGCCGGTCATCACGATCTCGATTCCAGTTCGCTACGTCCACACTGTCAACGAGACGGCGCTGATCTCAGATGTCGATGCCACAGTCGAGCTCATAGGCAAGTTCCTCGAGACCGCTCACGAGCTCCAACTGACCTGGTAAATGCCGAGTAGTGGGTAAAGGTTGCATAGAAACTACTCACCACCACTCGGCGAGAAGAGGAGAGAAGCCATGCCCAGGATGAAGATGCCCGAGGTGCTGGAGAACGAGTACATGGTCGTGGCGGGTCCCCACGCGGGGAGAGGTCAGGTGGTCAGGCTCGAACTCAGCCCCCGAAATGTGCGTGCAGTGTTGAACGGTGTGACGGTTGCGGAAAGCAAGAGAGTGGCGTTGTTGCACGAGACCGGTCACCTTCCCGTCTACTACTTCCCCAGGGACGACGTGCGAATGGATCTGTTGTCGCGCACCGAGCACAGCAGTCACTGCCCGTTCAAGGGCGATGCTACGTATTGGAGCATCGAGGTACCGGGTAGGGTGTCGGAGAACGCAGTGTGGGGCTACGAGAGCCCGATCGACGATGCTTCAGAGTTGTCCAACTACGTGGCGTTCTATTGGAACAAGCTCGACTCGTGGTTCGAGGAGGACGACGAGGTATTCGTCCATGCACGCGATCCCTACTCGCGCATCGACGTGCTCCACAGCTCCCGGCACGTGCGCGTGGTGGTCTCGGGAGAGACCGTTGCGGACACCACGAGGCCCCGCCTGTTGTTCGAAACGGGTCTTCCGACTCGTTACTACATCCCCCGCGCCGACGTGCGCATGGAGCTGCTTCAGCGAACTGACTCAAGCACGCGCTGCCCCTACAAAGGCATCGCCTCCTATTACTCGGTCGAGGTAGCGGGCGAGATCCACGAGGATATCGCGTGGACCTACGACGCGCCGATTCCGGAGTGTCCCAAGATCGAGAGCCTCATCTGCTTCTTTAACGAGAAGCTGGAAGAATTGTGGGTCGACGACGAGCGTCAGGAGCGGCCCGACACGCACTGGAGCTGATGGCCGGACTCCATCACTCGTACACGACTTCCAGGCCCGCGACAGACGCTCGCTCGAACTCGTCGTTTATTAGCACGACCTGCTTGCCTGCCCCGTCGAGAAGCGAAGCCCCGATCGAGGCGCGAAATCCGGCGCTGCAATAGACCCAAAGCTCTGCCTTGGGTAGCTCACCGGCGCGTTCTTGAAGCTCGGGCAGCGGGATGTGGATCGCGCCTGCGACGCGGCCGGCGGCCCACTCGTCGTCGCGCCTCGAGTCCACGATCACAACCTCCGGCCGCTCGCGCTCGGTTGCGAGCTCGTCGAAAGTTGCCACTCGATATGACGCCAGCTCACTTCCGGCTCCGTAAACCCTTGTTCCTCCTGTGGCCCGCCCCTTGGGCCGGTCGATGCCGATGCGAATCAATTGGCGTTGCGCCTGCTCTACCTCTTCTGCCGTGTCGCCCACCAGAGTGATGGGAGTTCCCCAGGGGATCACCCACCCGAGGTAGGTGGCGAACCCGTTGCCGAGCTCGACACCCACGGTGCCCTTTACATGGGCCAAGGCGTAGGCCACACGGCGGCGCACGTCGACGACCCACTCTTTCGACTCCAGACGGCGCCGCAGCTCGACTGGGTCGATGTCCTGCGGCGGCGACAGATCGATGGGTGCGGGCCCTCGGCGGTTAGCTGGAGCCATATGGGCGTAGTAGCGGGGGTAGGCCGTGAGACCCGAGACCACGCTGCGCACGAAGTCATCTTCGTCGCCGATAACGAGCGCGAGATTACCCGCTCTCTCGGAGCCGATCGTGGACGCAGTGACGGTGCCTGCGGGCGAAGAGGAGCAGAAGCTGCCGAAGCCGTGGGTGGGCATCACCTCGACCTCCGAGTCAAGTGTCGCGGCGAGACGTCGGACCGAGCGGTATTGGGCGCGCGTCAGCTCGTCGGTGAGATGCTCGGAGATGAGATCGGTACGCCCAACGCTTCCAAAGAGCATCGATCCGCCCGTAAACACGGCTCGGTCGCGGCCCCCGTTGCGTACGACATAACTGAAATGGTGGGGTGTGTGGCCGGGTGAGTGCAGCGCCCGAAAGATCAACTCGCCCGTCGAGATCTCGTCCCGGTCGGAGACGGGATGGCGTTCGAACGAGACCTGTTCCTCGCCGGCCACGACGTACACCGCGCCCCTGTTGCGAGCAATCTCGAGGCCTCCGGTGATGTAGTCGTTGTGTATATGCGTCTCGAACACATGAGTGAGTTCGAGCCCACCCGAATCCACGACATCGAGCACCCGGTCGATGTCTCGCTGGGGGTCTACGACCGCGGCGACCGAGCCGTCCGTGACGAGGTAGCTGCGGTCGCCCAGAGAGGGGGTCTCGACCGTGGCGATGTCGAAGCGGTCCACGCCCACAGCCTAGGCCATTAGGCTGGCTCCAGACTGATTTGACCGGCCCACGAGGGGTGATAGCGGTTGGTCGCCTACAACGCCCAAACGGCGCTGCTCGTCGTCGATGTGCAGAATGATTTCGCCGACACCAAAGGAAGCCTGTACGTGAAGGGGGCGGAGGAGATCCTGCCGCTGCTCAACGATGAGGCGAACAAGGCGCGGACCGGGGGGAGTCTGGTGGTATTCACCCAGGACTGGCACCCTCCCGAGACTCCGCACTTCCAGGACTACGGTGGCGTCTGGCCGGTCCACTGCGTCCGTGAGTCGTGGGGAGCGGCCTTTCATCCTCTTCTTGATGTGGAGGGCGAGATAGTGCGCAAGGGATCGGGTGGCGAAGACGGGTACTCCGGTTTTACGGTGAGACACGTTCCCAGCGGCGAAGACCGGCCCACCAGCCTCGAAGACCTGTTGCGGGCGCGGGACATCCGGCGCGTGGTGATCGCCGGCCTGGCCACCGATTACTGCGTCAAGGAGACGGCGATCGATGCAGTCGCGCTCGGCTTCGAAGTAAGTGTGAGGCGAGCCGCGGTGCGGGCCGTGAATCTCCAGCCGGGCGACGATCAACGCTCCTTCGAGGCCATGGCCGAGGCAGGCGCTCACGTCGTCTAACTGCGCTCGGGCGATCTCCTCATGGTGGTTAAATCGGGAACGGCTTCCATTCACGGACGCAGCTCGGCCAGCGCCTCCTGCAGGACATCTCCATCGAGGGCGGTGGCGGTGGCTCCACGGTGGCCTGTCATGGTCTCTGCTTGGAGGACGGCGTTCACTATCGCCTCCTCGGTGGCATCGATGACCGCGTCGAAGAGGTGATTGATGAGCTCGTCGGACAGCATCGCCAGTGAGAGCGACTGCGACTGTTCCAGCAGGCCCCGATTCCCGGTGGCGAAGGTGATCGCGAGGTCTCCGGAGGAGGTATCGCCGAACCCGCCGGTGCGTGCGAGTCCGAAGGC
>JBPCPZ010000025.1:0-12411 GCA_050998655.1 Actinomycetota bacterium | reverse complement strand
GGGCGCCTGCGCCTCGTAGTAGGAAAGTGCCGGCGGGAGCAACAAGAGCTGCCAGGCGCCCCGCCCGATCGAATCTTCAGTGATTGAACGAAGCCTCGGATTACGCATGTCCAACTCGCCCCACGACTCGAGGGTTTGCGGAGCAGGCAATGAGCCCGAGGGATCCAGCAACGCGCTTGCGATGGGATGGGCACTGCCACCGGCGATCGCATGATCAACGAGTTGCCCTAGCTTGTAGCCGCGCTCCATATAGTTAAGGAGATAGGGGGCCGACTTCCAGTACTCGAGGACATCCCCCGCGTCGAGGTGCTGGGCGATTCGATCGTAGGCGAGATAGGCCCTTAGGTCGACGGGAGTCAAGCGTGTCGGCGGAAGTTGGAGCTCCTTGAGCATCCCCTGCCGATTAGGTGTAGCGGCCAAGCGTTCGGTTCGAACCATGACCTTCCGCAAGCGGGCCTCGATCGCGTCGCATGCCGTCCGAGCTGCGGCCAACGTCTCGGGGCGGAGGGTGAGGAGCGTCTCGCGATAGCGTCGAAGCTCTCGCTTGAAGTCCTGATTGTTCCGCTGCATGAGAAAGTCGGTCGTGCGGAGGAAGTCTGCGTAATGATCGTCAGTCTCACGCTCGCGTGCCAGCGTATACATCTTGTAGGGGGTGGCGGACAGCAGCAAAACTCTGGCATCTCCGTACTCGAAGAGATGGCTGGCAAGTTCGGCCGCCGGATTCTCTGGGTCGAGCAGATTCTTGAAGCGCTGGAACTCGTCCAGAATGATCAGGTCTGGTTCCAAGGCTCCGATACAGGCCCGGGCGAGAAGCATCCGAAGGTCCCCGACGAACTCGTTTCGAAACACCCGATCTCGCCGGTGGACCTGCTTGTCCGCCCTCGTGTAAATCTCCAGTAATTCCCGGAAGCGGTTGCGGAGCGTCGCTTCCCCGCGACCGCGCGCGGCGCGTCCGTGCCTCTGCAATGTGCGGCGAAAAGCGGTCTGGAGCTGCGGGCTGACCTCCTGATCGCGCATGGCGTGCAGCCGGCGGCGCCAGCGATTGGTCTCGACCTGACCCTGAAAGACGTTCCTCGGACGCGCACCGGCGAAGAGTTCCTCGCCCCATGCTCGTCGAAGCATCCAGTACAGAAGTGCCCGTTCCTCCGCCTTTCCCCCTTGGTGCTTGAGATCGAGCGCAGTGCCGGGTGTGAACGAGATGAAGTTGATGCGCTTCCGGTTCAGGTGGTGGAGGTGTAGCGGCAGCAGTGTGATCCGATCGGGAAGCGAGAAGTCCTGCTGCCCGCTGACGTTCAGCCGTGCAACGTTCTGGCGAGCGATCGCTGCATTCGAGCAGACGTAGATCACATCAATGCGTTTCACCGTGTCTTGAAGGTGCTCAATGGCGCGTGCGATCAGTCCCCGCGCGACGAGAGTCTTTCCGAGGCCGACCTCGTCGGCGACGAGGAAACGGGACGTCGAGTCACTGTCCTCATACATGCGCTTGAAGACGTAGTCGACGGTCGCCCGCTGAAAGTCCTTCAAGGATGAGAGAACCGAAGTTGGGTCGAATCGCTCGGTCACTTCTCGAACTCTCTCCTGATTGCCCACAAGGACTCCCACACCTCCGAGAAGGCCGCGGGAATGCGCCCCTTGCCCTCAGAGGTCTTGGACATATCGTCTACCAGCCGGGCGATGTCGTCGAGACGCGAGGGGTTGCGGGCCAGCGCCCGCACCATCGGCTCGAGGAGGGCCTCCCCGCCGCCTCCATTGAATCCCCACTCTGCCTTGCCCTCCCTCTGTACATCATTCAGCAAGCCCTGCGCGTCGGAGAGATCGGCGAGGAGAAAGCGAAGATATAGGAGGAAGTCGTCGCCACTTCGGATGAGTCCGGCGAGGATGCGGTCCTTGCGGTCCGCCGGAGCTCCCACAAGTCGTGCGTTCACCACGAAGCGCCGGCGGGCGTGACGTGCCGACTGCTCGATCTCGAAGGCAAAAAACGGCGTCAGGTGCTCAACCTCGAGAGCCGAGAACGAGCCGGCAAGTGGGGCTCCGGATGCCGCCGGCTGGGAGCGGCCACCCTTGAGGGCGATCGGCCAGAGCCTCAGTCCAACCCCCTTCGGCAGAGCAGGGATTGAATGCTCGGATGTGAGTGTCAGTCGGAATGCGTCACCACTTTCATCTCGATCAACGTTGGCGGTGAGGGCCTGCGACGCAATCGTCCTTGCGAGCTCGTCGAGCTGTTCGAGCGCCTCGTCGTGATCGTCAGGAGGCGTCGGATCTGGAGGGGGCGAGTACGGAACAAGGAGCGACAGCAGGCCAATCTCTTTGTCCCGTTCTCCGATCGCGGCTTCGACACCGCAGACCTCGATGGGTCCCGCGAGACCGACGAGAAACTCGACATTGGCGTGCAGGCCGGCGTCGGTTGCGTTAGCGGACCCTGACCAGACATGTGCTCTCCCCCCGCGGTCTACGACGTAGATCTTGGCGTGGAGCCCGTCGAGCTCCGTGCTGGGGGCCTGCACCGCGACCTCACTCGTCACTTCCGGCGCCGATTCTTCTTCCAGCGAGGGACCGATCGCATCACTGCTGAGCACGTAGGTGTGCGCGTAGCCTGCCAACGCGGCGGCTCCGAGTGCGTCCAGAGACTCTGGACGCGAGATGAGAACCGCTTCCTTTGCAGTGCGAGCGATCTGGCCGCTCGCGGTTGCGGTGAGGAACGGAGAGATCGCCAACAGGCGATCGACCTTGCCATTCAGGAACGGTGCAGTGGGATAGAACCCGGGCCCGAGGGGATGGAAGCTGACGCGATCGAACCCCTCCGGTGGCGAGAACTCAATCGCCCCAAGCTCGTCGGCGAGCGCGCCGATGGCCGCGGTCGCGTCCTCGGGGAGCGCTCGCACAGCCCGATCCGGAAGCGAGCGGACGAACTCCTGAAGGGGAGCGCTTGAGGTGACGCTCCGCCCGTTCGGCTCCCCGTCGAGCGACAGGACAGTGTCCCAGGAACGATCGAACGTGAGATTCCGTGACAGGCAGATGACCCGGTGGGCGACGTCACCGCCGACGGGACGGCGGAATCGCAGTACCCACAACTTTGGGTGAAAGATTGCTCCGGGGGGCATTCTCACCTCGTGCACACTGTCCTCGACATAACCGACGAGCGTGCGGTAATCGGCAGGGACTGCGATTTCGCCCGCCTGACAGAAGATGTGCACGCGCTCGGCGTGTCGACGCACCGCTTCGAGGCTCGCGATGACACTCGCTTCAGGCCGTTCCTCTTCCACCTCCCAGTCGAACATTGCGAATGCCAGCGGGGCGGTGAGAAGCGCATGAAGGTCGAGGGTGAAGGTTGAGGCAACCGCGAGATCTAGACCGTATCCGTGAGGGGGCCGGAGCGCCTCGAGCAAGAGACGGCGGGTCGCCGGCTCAAGCATCGGCTGCTTCCTCCTCGGGAGCTCCCAGCCCCTTGAGAATGTCACCCACGATCGACTTGACTCGCGTCCAGCGATAGCGAAAGAGGGTGGCCCCCTCGTTGCCGCTCCAGGACTTGAGGGCCTCAGGGTTCGTCAGGCGTGCCAGCCGGCGCTTGAGTCGGTGCTCTCGTTCGATGATCGCCGTGCGGGCGGCGCCGCACTTGTACAAGGCCTCGGAATTGTTCGCTACGAGATCGGCCCACCTCTCGACGAAGAGCTCGGTCGAAGGGGAGATGCTCGGGTTCACGCTCCTCACAAGCGTCCAGAAGGCCGGGCGATCCCATGTGAGGAGGGCGCCTTTGTAGCCCTCATGCCACTCGTCGAGTCTCCCTATGTGCTTATCTCGAAGGTCGTCACGCCCGGCCGCCTCCGCGAGGAGGAGCTCGTAGAGCAGTAGTGCCCCCTGCATCACCTGGGCGAAGTTGCGGGCGTGGTCGATCTGGGTGCGCAGCCGCTCGGGATAGGCGGCGAGGTCGGGGTCGAGCCACGGGGCAGCGATGTCCGCGACCGGCGTCCCGCGCCTCACCAGGAACGCAAGCAGGCTGTCGGGAACCTGCGTCGCGATCTGGTGCAGGAGATATTCGGACTCCTTGGGCCTGAGATCGAAGGTCGTCTTCTTGCGCCACCGATTGGGCGGAGGAGGGACTGCGTCCCAGTTGGGCCGGACCTCCCCGATCGCCCTTTCGTCACCCTCGAGGGAGGGGGCGTTGCTCAACGCCCGGTAGTAGCCATCGAGCGAGCGATGATACTGCTCCACCGTGCGGGTCGTCTGGTGAATGCCGAACACCCGGAGCCCACGCCAGTAGATGGTGTTCGGGAGCTGGCGGAGGTTTCTGCCGGCCTGGGCCCCGATGACACCCGAGGACCTCTCACCGCCCTTGGTGAGAGCGGCCACGAGATCCACGTGCATGTCCCGCACGTTATCGGCGACCTCGGCCGCAGAGATCCGCTGACGCTCGATCTCCAGGTAGGTCCAGGGAACGAACAGCAGGTAACGCGCCCGCGTCTGAACCGTGCTGGTGCCAGGAAACAGCAGCTCGGACAGCGCCCAGTCACGGATGCTACCGACGCCGAGCTCGTCCAGGATGTCGCGATCCCGGAACAGGCTGATGATCTCGGCCATCCGCCGCCGCTCCTTCTCGGAGTGATCGAGCCACGCGAACGACGATGTAACAATGCCCACTGCGCTCCTCCCGTCGAACCTATTAAGAATCGGTTCTCTGAAGAAGGAACTTGAGGATCTGGCACATGAAGGGCATTGGTTTGCGAGACCCTTGAATCGCGAACTGATGGGTTGAGTGGATACGTAGTGGCATGTTCACCCACCTCGTCCACCGCACGTGCGGGACAAGGGCGGAAGAGTTAAGCGGCCAGCATCAGGCTCGCTTCGCTCTCGCTGCCAGTCGTCGACCTCCCCGAAGTGAGATCATGTATCGAGTCTCACACCCAACCACTGTCAAAGCTTCAAGCGACCCGCCGAGACAGTTTTACCCAGTTCATCTCTTGCTGACGAATTCGTTGTCTCCAGAGAATCTGGCGCGAGTCAGCGACTGTAACTTCACCTTCCTCTCGCCAAAGATCGTACCAACGCCGATCCAGGAGCGGATCAGTCTACGTACAACGAACGAAGGTCACGGATCTGGGACCCGGACAAGAACGCGTACTACACAACACTCTAGGTCGAACCGCCCGCAGTCCGAAAGGTTGATGATAGCCTCACTCGATGCCAGCGCACGGAACGGTGGAATAGTTGCATTACAAGGACAAGCCGAGGGTGAAGCCGCGATCGGGGCGGTCCTAAAGGACCCTGGCGGTTCACTTCTGCATCAGATATCGGCCCGGATCGGATGGGCCCCGGACCATCACGTTGCCGAATATCAAGCCCTCATCGCAGGTCTTCGGCTTGCACGCGGCCATGGAGTTGACCGCATACGCGTGTTCCTCGATTCGGCCGTCGTCGTCAATCAGGTCAACGGCGACTGGAAAGTCAAGGAAGAACACTTCAAACCCCTGGTGAGGGAGGCACACACTCTAGTCCGAGAGTTCACTGACATCCAGATCTCTCTCGTGGGTCGAAAAGGGAACGCTGAGGCGCACACACTGGCGGACAAGGCACTCGCCCCCATCCGCTGACCGATTCAAGTCACGTCCCGTTCCTCTGCATCCAAATTGCATCCATAGAAGGATGGGTACTGATCCGCGGGGAGTGTCGGGTTCGAACCGCCGACCCTCCGTTATAGGCGCATTTCAAGCGAGCCGCTACCTGCGGTTTCGTGTGATTCGCAGGTAGGAGGACCCCTTTTCAGATGGTCAGGGCTGGACCCCGATGGACAACCCGAGTTATCAGAACACAAGCGTAGCGCTGGAGCGGGCGATGCTGCGGGCTATGACCTCCACTTGGTGCAGCAAGGCTGCCGGTGGGTGCTCGAGGTCAAGCGCGTGCTGGACGATCTCGACCGCGCTGTTGCGGACGACGTGGCGGCCCGCGGTCTCGTTGCCCTTGGCGTAGACCAGGTGCCCGGTCCGAAGCCCGAGCGCAGTGCAGTAGGCGAGCATCTGGTAGAGGTCGGCGTCGGGGAATCCGGACGGCTTCTCGGCCTTGTACTTGGCATCTACTACTGCGGAAGGTCGGAGATCCTCGTACCACACCAGATCGGGCCTGATGTTGACCGTGCCGGCCGCGTCGAGGCAGTGGGCAGTATCCTGACACCTCGTCGCACCTCCGTACTTCGCGAGCGCCTCGCTCAACGCTACAGTCACGAAGTCTTCGAAGACTTTCTCGAGGTTGAACATGAATCCGTTGACACGCACCTGCCCTTCTGCTTGCTCCACCGATGTGGCGCTGAGAATGAGCTCGGCGAGGCGGAGGGCCGTGTGGTAGCGAACATTAAGCCGGGTCGGCGTCCAGCGAGGCAAGGGCCGTCCGGGAGGCAGCGTAGTGACGCCATCGAGCCGCGCCGTGAGCCGGACCAGCCCCTGGCGGACAGGGCCGGGCACTCGAGGAAGCCTCAGCAGGGCACGGGCCGCCGCTACCAGAAGCTGGTGCTCCGCAATGTCGATGGTGAAGTCGTCGTATGAAATCTCGAGCGGCACCGCAAGACCGAAGCGGCGCTTCAACTGGTCCTCGGCGCGGAGACGGCCGCGCAGCACCGGCAGACACTCCTCGATGCGCACGTAGCCCTGCAGCAATCCCTGCTGCAGGGCGCGATCTCCCTGCCGCTCGAACGCGTGCGCCAGCGCGGACACGAGTTCCTCGTGTTCTTGCAGCCTGACATCCTCATGACGCCAGCCCTTAGGGTCGAGGGCGTAGCCGAGCAGGAACAGAAGCCGCTCGATGCTCACCTTGGGCTTGATCCACAGCTCGACCCCGGCGATCTCTGCGACCCCTACGTAGGTCGTTGCCTGCACGGTCCAAAGGCCTGGGGAGATCGAAGGCCGGGCCGCCACCAATCCGGAGCCCGCCAGCGCCGCGCCCGCCTCGGGTGGCAGCGCGAAGTCGTCCGGATCGCCTCGCTCTGTGAGCTGAATCCTCACTCGGTCGGGACCGTCTCGGCCTCGGTCTGGGACGCACGCGCCAGTGACATCCTCAGCGCCACAAGGCCGTAGAGTTGTTCAAGGTTCTTACCCTGCCCGTAATGGTGCTCCTCGAGCAGTGGCATGAAGGAGCTGCGCCACACCCGGTCGAGCCCTTCGCTAGTCGAATAGATCGAGCGCCTCATCAGATAGGAGGGGCCGATCTTGAAATCCGTGTCTTCGATTCGCCGGTTGAGCTCTTGCAGCAGGAGGGAGCTCTCGATAGGAAGCCCTTCGCGCTGGAGCCAGCGGCGCAGCAGCCCAAGGACCGGTTCATCGGAGGGATGCAACGACACGAACGCAAAGCGCCGCCTCATCGCCGAGTCGACCAGTGCGATCGAACGGTCCGCGGTGTTCATCGTGCCAATTAGGTAGACGTTCTTCGGCAGAGTGAACGCTTCCTCGGAGGAGTAGAGAAGCTCGATGGCTTCGTCGCGATACTCGAGCAAGAAGTAGAGCTCACCGAAGACCTTGGCGAGATTGGCCCTGTTGATCTCGTCCACGATCAGAACGTGGACCTGCTCCGGGTGCTGTCGGGCCTGGTCGACGACCCTCCGCAATGGCCCGGGAGTGAGCTTGAAGCCGATGGAGCCGCTCCCATCGGCCGACTCCTTGGGCCGGTAGCCCTCGAAGAAGTCCTCGTAGCTGTAAGCGGGATGAAACTGCACCAGCTTCGTGTTCTCGCGCCCGGCGAGATGACGGGCGAGCTCTTGGGCGATATAGGTCTTGCCGGTGCCGGGAGGGCCGTAGTAGATGAGCTGGCGGCGGTCGCGCAGCAGCTCGACCGAATCCTGCAGCCAGGCATGGTCAACGAGCAGGTCGTGGGCAAACTCCTCGGTCGCGTCCGGAAGCTGGGGATCGCTACCCCCGTTCCCACTACCGCCCATAAGGCCCAGGAGCACCTCGACCTGATCGGTGAGATCGACGACGTCGTGTTGCACCGAGAGCCGGGCCGGAAGAGGAGGTGCGAGGTCTGCAACATTGATCGGTGGAATGGTATTGCGCCACTCGACCGGACGGCGCAGATTGGATCTGCCCCCGGGGCTCTCTGCGTAGATGGCTTCTCCAGTGATCACGCCAAGGTAGACCTTGCCTTCGCTGGTCGCCACGACCACATCGTCTGCTCTCATCCGCGACAATAAAGCGAAGAACTCGTTGACCTTTGCGGCGCGCTCATTGTACGAAGCTGCCGTGTAGCTCTCCTCCACGATCCGCTCAAGCTCGTCGCGGCCGATCCCGGGCTCTACTGGCGGCAGATGCGTCGCCGCCAGGGAGCAGAAACCCTCTTCGAGCCAAGCGGGGACGAGGTTGCGGCCGGCAACGCTCGCGCCGCGCACGAGCCAACCCCGCTGAGGCAAAGGGGGGAGACCGATCAGCTTGCGTAGTTGAGCGGCATTGAGCCTCTGTGCCTGAACCGCCCGGTCCCAATCATCAAAGCGAACGCCTTCCGCCACCAGCACGTCCTTCGGGTCATCGGTCGCCTCGGGATCGGCCCAGTGAAAGTCAGGGGAGAACTTGCCGCGCGCAGTAAGGACCCGATGGCCGTTTTGTGGCAGGCGGTTACTCATGAACCATCCAACCCCCTGAGCGTTCAACCCTACAACCTCGCCGATGTCCCCATAGCTTGTCCAGGCTCCCTTAGGAATGGCGTCGAGGATCTTGCGGATGACTTCCCAACGCGGATCCTCATCCGCGTCCTGGGATTGCTGGGTTACCCATACATTGTATTTTTGCTCGGCTGTCTTCTGGAACTCTTCAGGGTCCGCGTATACCCTTAGGGCCTCCCGACCCTCAGAGGTGAGCCGCCAAATCCCGTGCTCCTTGACGAGCCATCCGGCCTTTACGGCCACGATGGTGTGGAAACGAAGATGCTTCCCATAGCGCTGCTGGCCGGGGTGGTTCGGCCACTCGGCCACCTCGAAAGGAGTCGGAGGCACCAACTCTCGAACGCGCTCGATCACCTCCAAAACCTGTAGGCCGTTCGGCTCGTCCGCTAGCACCTCGAACACGCCACGGACGATCTCACCGCGTCGTCTACGAGTGACCTCAGGCATATCGAAGTCCTCCTTCTAGATTGACCGAGCGGGGTGGCGGGGGCCGTGGCCCGGCGGCGGGTCGAGGATCGTCTTGTAGGGCTCGCCCGCGGCTATGGCCGCTGCCATGACGTCGTAGGACTCGAGGATCAACCGCTTGGTGCGGAACTCGCCGAAGCTCTTTTCGTCCTTGCGCTTGATGATCGGGAAGGTGTCGAGGATGTAGCTGACATCGTCACGCTCGACGCCGTAGAGGTGGAAGTAGCAGGCATCGAGCTCGGCCCGAAGGAGCCCCCGTCGTTCGTCGTCCCAGATAAACGGCGGCCCGTCATCGCCAAGGTCACTCGCAAACGGATCCATATCGTGGGCCGTGTAGGAAAGTTCGACGACGTGTTTAGCCATCCAGGTCACCAAGCCGGGCCAGGCTTCTGAGAAACGAAATCGGTCTGGGGTCAAGACGGGGAGTTGCTGGTAGACGAAGAAGTTCATGTGGGTTCCACCCATCTTCAACCTCGCGGTGAAGTCCATCACCAGTGATGACATGTTGGACTGGAGACAGGCGGCCAGATCGGCTCCGGCTTTGGAGGCAAACATTAGCGGCAGGTTGTTGCCGACGGCGGCGAGTGGAAATGAGCTAGCGATGGTCGTGCGTTCGTTGGTGCTGTTCGTGATGTCACGCCAGCCCATCAGCCGTGGCTTGTCCCAGCGGCCCGACAGGCGCTGCGCTACATCCTTCGCCGGCACCCAGTAGCGTGGCAGGGACACGAAGTTCGGATCCTGTTTCTCAGCGACCGTGACATCTCGGGTCGAGCCGTCCCGCTCGTAGGTCGCCCAGCGATGATCGTAGTGGTGCAGCATCTTGGCCTCGATGAGCGGCAGCATGCGTTCGCCGGCGCGCACGAAGACGTTGCCTTCGAGCCGCCACCCTGCCTCCTCCAGCTCCGCCCGGATGCGGAACCGATGTGAGTCTGTATTCATCATGAACATCAGCATGAACGAGATGCCCCAGGGATTGCCCTCAGGATCGCCCTCCTTCAGTAACACCGGTACGCGCCGATAGATATCGAGCGTGATCTCGGCGTCCCGGCGCGAGCGGAATACCGGGCAGGTCCCCGTGTTCGGGTTCAATAGCGTGATCTCGTCGGGCTTGAGCTCGAAGCGCACCCCCGGGCGGGACAGATCGGCCGGATCGCGCAGGAAGAAGGCGAACTCGGCGGCTGTTTCACGAATGTCACGGCCGGTCAGGGACAGCAAGCAGAACTTGAATCGGCTATCCACTGTAGCGAACAGTGGCGTGCGGTTCTCGAAGTCGAACAGCGACGCCAACGACGAGGATTCGACCACGTCCCGGAAAAAGTACTGGTTAAAGGAGTCTGTTGCGATCCCCGTGGGAAGGATCGTCGCCACGCGTCCGTGGTTTGAGATCAGAGTCCGCTTCCGCTCAGCAAACAAGGAGTACGTGTTCAGCCGCCCGAAGCTCGTAAGTGGGAAGCATCCGGACGAGTGTACGAAGTGCTTGAGCCCGTCGACATGGCGCTGGGCCGCACCGTACGCGGCGAAGAGGTGCGGATCACTGGTCTTGAGAACTTGGATCGCGCGCATTCTCGCGGACATAGTTGGAGCTCGAGCGATATCCGGATCACTAGAGCTGAAGAACTCCCGCGCATCCAGTTGCACCTGGTCCCACGGGGGGTTGCCGAGGACGCAGGAGAATCCGCCGGCCCAACCGGTGCGCTCGTCCACCTCCGGCCCCGGGACCTCGGGGACTGAGAAGATGTGCGGGAACTCGAGGTGCCAGTGAAAGAAGCGGTACCGCGCCGCGAGGCGCTCGATTTCGGCCCGGGTCTGGGCCGGGACAACTTCCGGGCGTGCGTCGAGGCGCTCGAGCACTGCCTGGGTGATCGCCTCAGGTGCATCGGGATGCTTGCGCCAAACGAACGCCGCGCACCAGGCGTCGGCGACGGTGCGGGCGCGAAGCAGCTCGGGATCCTCTTGGAGCTCACGGTAGCGACGAGTCCGGGCCTCGACCTCGGCGACCGAGCTCTCCTCCGCAGCGGCGAATTCGAGAGTGGCTGCGGCTAGAGAGGTGTTTGCGACCCGGATACCGGCCTCACCGAGGAGGTCTGTCTGCCCGGCCTGCTCGGTGCGGTTGCGCTTAGCCAGGGCCGCCGCGAATTTTCTGTCGTCGCCCTCGATCGCCTTGAACGCAGCATCGGGCAGACCATCTCCCAAGAGCTTTGGGGTCACCCCCAGCAGCGAGTTGCCGACCTTGATCTGGGCGTCGAGGAAGGAAAGCGGTCGTCCCGGCTCGAGCGCCTCGAGCCAGAGGCTGACCTTGGCGAGCTCGGCCGCCAATGGGTTCACGTCGACCCCGTAGATGCAGCGGCGTACGACCCGGCGCAGCGCAGCGCTCACCGCCTCGGGCGGAGGCTCGACGTCCTCGGTCTCGATAAAGGCGAGCCGCTTGGCGATGCGGCGAGCCGCGGCGACCAGGAAGTGACCCGATCCGCAGGCGGGGTCGCACACGGTGACGGCAAGCAATGCCTCGACCGGGCGATCCGAGCTCTGGGCTTCGTCCAGCAGTGGATCGAGCGTGGCGTCGAGCAGCGCTTCGATGAGCGAGGAAGGCGTGTAGTAGGAGCCGGTGGTCTTGCGCTCGTTGCCGGCGACGAGCTCGAGGGTGAAGGTATGGGCTTGCGGGTCGTGTCGCGGCGCGTACTCGAGCAGGCTCTCGTAGACACTGCCGAGCTCCTCGGCCCCCAGGTTGCGGTAGTCGACGACCCGGCGCGGCCCCTTGCCGCCGGAGACCGTTGAGAGTGATCGAACCGCGGCGAGCAAGTCCTCGTTCCTGAGCTTCAATCCGGACAGGAGATCGCCACTCTCGAACAGGCCTCCAAGGCCCGATAGCCCCAGCTCGGGCAGCCCCTCGGAGGAGCCGAGCCCGTCGGTAACGAGCACGAGCGCCTGCCAGCGATCGGAGTGCCGGCTGCCCCGGCGTCGCCGGGCGCCGGCCCGCAGCCGGGCGGTGGAGAAGAATTCCTCGTAGCGAGCGCGGGCCTCGGGTGTGGCGCCGGGGTCCAGCAGAGCGTCGCGGTCCTCTGAGACGAACAGGAACAAGAGCCGGTAGACGAGGCGCAGCAGGGCCCGGTGATAGTCGTCGAGCGCCAGCTCACCGCGGGCGAGTCTGTCGCGAAGCCCCTGGTTGGCGGGATTGCTCAAAAAGCCCGTGCCGAGCTTCGTGATTGCCTCGGTGACGCCATCGCGGAGCGCGTCGAGCGCCCTGGCCCCACTCACGATTGCCTCGGTGCGCCAGCGCTCGAGCCAGCAGTCCTGCGGCGCGCCGCCGTTCGGAG
>JBPCPZ010000106.1:0-7776 GCA_050998655.1 Actinomycetota bacterium | reverse complement strand
GACCAGGACTACGGCCGTGGGGACGCCTGGAGCGGCGATCACGCGAAGTTCACGATCTCCGCGTGGGACCAACTATCGGGCAACCTCGATCAACGCTACTTTGCCGTGCGCTATGGAGACGCCCACTTGTTCTTCACGGACTCCTGCCGTTTCTCCGACAACAGAGATGCCGATACGGGGGACTCGATGCTCGGCACCAAGCAGAAAACTTGGCTGAAGAAGGCTATGTTGAACTCGAACGCGCCCGTGCTGGTGTTGTTCATGCCGCGCCAGATGAGCCATGTCAAGAACAACTTCAATAATGAGTACGAAGAGCTCGTGAGCTTCTTCAAGAAGCGCGTTCAGGATGGACACGCGGTACGGATCTGCTCGGGCAACTCTCACCTGCAGTACATGGGCCAGCATCCGCCTGCGAACACGCCTGAGGAGGCCTACGAGTTCTGCTCCTCTGGCACGGACCGGGCCGGACAGCGGAGCTACCCCACCGGCGCTATCAAGAATCGTGAGGACGGGATCAACGCGTTCGGCCTCGTCGAGATCGACACTGCCAACAACTCACTGAAGCTGCGCTCGATCGGCTCCGACACGGGCAACGTCATCCTCTCGAAGGATCACACGATCTAGACCTGATCTGAGCGCAACACGAGCCACATTTGGGCCGGCGGGCGGGGGTCGGCCCCTGCCCTGCCCCTGTTCGGGCACAATGGAGGCAATCAACAAGGGGAGCCCACAACGACCAGCTTCTTGATCGACACCGACACTGCCGGCGACGACGTCACCTCAATGCTGTTCGGCCTGCTGTGGCCGTCAGTCGTGCTGGACGCGGTGACGGTCTGCTGCGGCAACGTCTACCTCGAACAGGCAACACGAAATGCGCTCTACACGCTGGAGGTGGCAGACCGCTCGGATGTTCCCGTGTATGCGGGCGCGGCCCGGCCTTTGATGCGAGACCTCGTCACCGCCCACTACGTTCACGGCACCGACGGAATGGGTGGCGCGAACTTCTCCGAGCCGTCGCGGTCCCTTGCGGAGGGCCATGCTGCCGACGCCATCATCGAGTTGTCGCACCGCCACTCAGGCGAGCTCGAGATCATCGCCCAGGCGCCCCTCACTAACATCGCGCTGGCGCTTTTTCTGGACCCTGAGCTTCCCTCCAGGGTAAGGCGCCTATGGGTGATGGGCGGCAGTAACAACAGGCTCGGCAACATCACGCCCGCGGCCGAGTTCAATTTCTACGTCGATCCGGAGGCCACCCACGCCGTGCTGGCCGCGGGCTTCGCGCTCACGCTGGTGCCGTGGGACCTGTGCATCGACTACGGCATTCTGCTGCGTGATGAGCTTCAGCCGGTCTTCGACATGAGGACCAAGCTGTCTGAGTTCTACCTTCAAGTCAACCGGGGGGTATGGGAGTTCATGCGCACAAGTATCGAGGGCACCTCAATCGACGGCATCAGCCATCCCGATTCACTGATGATGGCGATGGCGATCGAGCACAACCTCATTCTCGAGAGCAGGAACTGTTTCGTCGACGTCGAGTATTCGAGCGAGCTGACGCGCGGCTACAGCCTCGTCGATCTCAACGGCGTCCTCAACAAGGAGCCGAACGCGACCGTGATCACGCGCGTGGACAAGGAGGGCTTCAAGAAGATGCTGTTCGAGTTGCTCAGCCAGAGCTAAGGAGGACGCGCTCCTCACGCGCAGAAGTAGCGCCGCGGCCCCCTCTCTGCAGTCGCGCCGATTGCTCTTTCCTAGACCTTCTGACGTGGCCCCTAATCTGGCGTGCCTTCGCACGGGCCGGAGCTGGTCACGTTTCGACGACCACCCCCATCCGTACTCGAACTTTTCAACAAGGAGGCTCGCTCACCGAGGCCATCGTCGAAAAGATCGTGATTGACCCTTGATCACACGGTCCCAGTACGGGACCCATGTAGCGATTTCTATATTTCGGCTACATCCTCGGTGGGGCGAGTGGAGACAGCGCCACAGCCACACTCTCTGAATGCCACCATGAGGGTCGTCTACAGTCGGGCCGTGATTCTGGTCGTGGGAAGCCTCAATCTCGACATCGTCCTTCCCGTTCCCCATCACCCCCGGCCCGGTGAGACCGTCCTCGGCGACGAGCACTCCCGCCACCCGGGGGGCAAGGGCGCGAACCAGGCGGTGGCCGCCGCACGTCTGGGGGCGTCGGTGGCGATGTTGGGCCGGGTCGGCGACGACGACGAGGGGAGGCTCCTGATCAGCGCACTTGGAGAGGCCGGAGTCGCCACCGACCATGTCCTCGTGACCGGAGACGCTCATAGCGGGATCGCGCTCATAACCGTCGACGACGAGGGCGAGAACACCATCGTGGTGAGTCCCGGCGCCAACGCCAGATTGACCCCTGCAGACGTCGAGTCCGCAGCCGAGTTGATCAAGGGGGCCGACGTCGTCCTGCTTCAGCTCGAGGTTCCCCTGTCCACCGTTGAGCGTGCGATGCAGCTCGCGCGCGGCACGGTGATCCTGAATCCGGCCCCGGCCTGCGAGCTGCCCGGTGCTCTTCTGGAGCGGGTGGACGTGCTGGTCCCGAATCGGGGAGAGCTCGAGTTCCTTGCGCACGGTGAGCACGACGCTGCCGCCGCCCGAGGGCTTGAAGTTCAGCAGGTCGTCGTGACCATGGGAGCCGAGGGAGTCCTCGTGGTGACCGGTGACGGAATCGAGTCCATTGCCGGCCACTCGGTCGAGGCCGTCGACACGACCGCTGCGGGGGACAGCTTCTGCGGAGCGCTGGCGGCGGGACTCGAGGAGGGGCTCGATCTGGTGGCTGCGGCCCGGCGGGCCAACGCCGCCGCCGCCCTCTCCTCGACTCGACGGGGGGCCCAGCCGTCCCTGCCGACGAGGGCCGAGCTCGACGACTTTTTCGCCGCTCGCCCCGGTGAGCGGGGCTCCTGTTGATACGTTCGCCCTAGATCACCGTGTGCGGTGCCACTCGGGCCCCCGCCGGCACGTCCAGCCCGTTCTTCACCCGCACCCCGTGCCCCACCAGCGCGAGCTCACCCTCTCCCGCCCCCACCGTGGCACCCATCTCCACCTCCACCCGCTCGTCGACGATGGCGTGCAGCACCGCTGAATCCCTTCCGATGCGGCAGTCGTGCAGCACGACGGCACCGCGCACCACGGCCCCCCTCTCAACCGTGACTCCGGGCCCCAGCACTGAGTGCTCGACCGTGCCGCGGATGGCGCAGCCGGGCGACACCAGACTGTTGAGGTTGCGGGCCTCGGGATGGATGTGGGCCGGAGGACGCTGAGGCGCAAGAGTGAGGATGGGCCAGGCCGGGTCGTCGAGGTCGAGGCCGACATCGTCCTTGAGCAGGTCCATGTGGGCGTCGTAATAGGAGGCCGGGGTGCCCACGTCCCGCCAGTAACCCTCGAGGCGGTATTCCGCCACCCGTCCCTCGGCGACCAGGCGAGGCAGCAGCTCGTCGCCGAGATCGGAAAGCTCGCCTTCTGCGTCCTGCACCTCTTGCATCAGACTCATCAGGGGGCCGGTGGAAAAGGCGAACACCTCCGTGGCGGCGAGGTTGCTCGAGGGGTACTCGGGCTTGTACTCGTAGCTCTCGATGAGGCCGTCGCCTGTTGCCTGCACCACTCCCAGGCGAGCTGCCTGATCGGTTGAGACGAGCGTCGTCACCATCGTTGCGTCCACACCCCGCTGCATGTGAGCCGCCACCACCTTTGAGAAATCCAGCTTGTAGATGTGGTCTGCGCTCATGACGAGCAGCACCTCGGGATCGGCCTTGGCGATGAGGCGCCGGTTTCGATAGATCACATCTGCATTGCCCTGTGCCCAGCCCCCTTCGTCCTCGGGCCTTTGGTGCGGAGGGAGCAGGCGCAACCCGCCGTGAGTGCGGTCGAGGTCCCACGGCCGCCCGTTGGAGACGTGCTCGTTGAGCGACTGCGGCTCGAACTGCTGGGCGATCCAGACGTCGGAGATCCCGGCGTGCATGCAGTTCGACAGCGGGAAGTCGATGAGCCTGTAGACGCCGGCGAAGGGCATGGCGGGCTTGGCCCTGACCTCGGTGAGGACTTCGAGGCGGGTTCCTGCACCTCCGGCGAGAATCAGCGCGAGCACCTGCACCACGCGGTTATAGCCGCGCCGGTGCCGGCGGGGGGCCGGATCCCTCCAACCCACGGTGGCAAGAGTCCTCAGTCCACTTCTGACCACCCCTGCTTCGGGCGTGAGCGGTCATTAACCCCGGCGCCCCCACTTCCTCACTGTCCCGTTCGCCGGGCCGATTGCCAGCGCTCGACGAACACATCAACCGCTACGCAGCCGTCCTCGTAGGCGATGACCGGGTTGATGTCGAGCGCGGCGACCTCTAAGGGCAGGTCGAGGGCGAGCGTGGACAGCGCCGCCATCGTCCTCGCCACCACTTGCATGTCGGCCCGCCCACGGCTCAGGACGGCGCCGATCTTCAACCCCTCGAGCAGCCGCAGAGCGCGCACCTCGTCCACCGGGGGGAGCGCCAACGCTCGGTCGCCGATCACCTCCACCAGCACGCCCCCGGCCGCGACCACCACCAGCGGCCCGAACTGCGGGTCACGAACCACTCCCAGGGCCAGCTCGATACCCGGCGCTGCCATCTCCGCAATCGTCACTTCGGGGCCGAGCCGGCCGGCGATCTCCCTGTAGGCGGTTGCGAGCTCGACCTCGCTGCCGAGCCCCAGCCTCACTCCGGTCACCTGCGCCTTGTGCGCGATGCCGGGGGCCGCGGTCTTGAGCGCGACCGGGTAGCCGATCTCGCCCGCGGCCTCGACGGCTTCGGCGAGGGTGCCTGCCCGGCGGGCCGCGACCGCCGGTATCCCGTAGGCCCGCAACAGGTCGAGGCCCGAGACCTCATCGAGCGGCCCGGCGTGCAGCCGAGCTCTCCACGCGCGTCTCAGATCGGGCTCGGGAGGCTGATGCGGGCGCAGGGCCGGCAGCTCCCGGTAGTCCCGCAGCGCGAGAAGGTGCGCCAGCGCGGCGACCCCGGTGTCGGTGCCTTCGAGCACGGGGATGCCGGCAGCTCGCAGCGAGGCCGCTTCGCTCGGCCCGATCGCGCTGGACAGGTTCGAGAGGAGCACCAGGGGCTTGGGTGAGTGTTCCCAGGACTCTCTCAGAACCGGGACGTAGCCGGTCTCGGCATTGTTTTCCGGCGTCAGGTCGACGCACAGTGCGACCGCTGCGATGTTGTCGTCGTCGAGCAGGGTCTTCAGCGACTCTGAGAAGATCGCCTCGTAGCCGTTGCCCGACCCCCACGCGTCGAGGGGGTTGGTCGCGCTCAGCCCAGGCTCCAGCACCTGCTCGAGCTTCGCTACGGTCGTGGGTTGGAGTGGGGCGAAGGTGACGCCCCGGTCGTGGGCGATGTCTGCCAGCAGCGCTCGCTCGCCGCCCGAGTCGTGGACGGTTGCGATTCCGCCCCGCCCGGCACGGCGGCCCGAGACCAGCAGCTCGAGGGTGTCGGCCATTTCGTCGAGTGAGACCACTCGCAGCACACCGAAGGCGTCGAACAGAGCCTCATAGGCGCCGTCGTTTCCGGCAAGGGCGCCCGAATGTGCAGTGACCAGAGCCTTCGAGCGCTCGTGGCGGCCAACCTTGCACACGACCACGGGTATGTCTTTGACCTGAGCCTGGCGGAGGCAGGAGACGAACGCCTCGGGCGAGCGCACAGTCTCCAGCAGCAGCGCCACGGCCTTCGTGGTGGGCCGCTCCAAAGCGTAGGCGAAGTAGTCGGCCGCATCGGTGACCAGCTCCTGCCCGGAGGACACGACGAGGTTGAATCGAAGTCGGCGGCGATTGTAGAGAAGCGCCGAGAAGGCGGAACCCGAGTGGGAGATGAACGTGACACCGCCCGCGGCGAGGTCGGAGGGGAGTCGGTAGCCGCCGGCCCGTAGCGAGTGCTCGAGATTGACGAAGCCCATGCAATTGTTTCCGCACAGCTCCATGCCGGCTCCGGAGGCAATGCCGGCAAGTCGGACGCTCAGGGGCGGCCGGCCGGGGAGTGGCTCCTCGTAGCAGCTCGAAAAGATGACCGCGGAGGCGGCCCCGCACGTAGCCGCTGCTTGGAGCTGGCCCTCGAGGGCGCGATCGGGGACTCCCAACAAGACGAGGTCGGGCGGAGCCGGCACGGCCGCAAGCGACTCGTAACAAGTGAGATCGGCGATCTCCGAGTAGCGGGGGTTGACGGGATAGACGTCGCCCACAAACGAGCCCTCTTGCAACACCGTCAGCATCTCGCTCCCGAACGAGCCTTCCCGAGAGCTGGCACCCACCACCGCCACCGAGCGCGCCTCAAGCATGCGGTGGAGAGAAGTAACTGGGTTCAAACCTTGGCTCGCGTCAACCTCTTCTTGAGTGCGGCCTTTCTGCGGTCGGACAGCGCGGCGCGCGCTGCCTGGTAGCCGGGTATGCCGCACACTCCGCCGCCTGCGTGAGTCGCGGAGCTGCAATGGTACAAGCCCGCCAGCGGGGTGCGATAGTCGGCGTAGCCGGGGGCCGGGCGCATGTGGAAGAGCTGCTCCAAGGACAGCTCACCGTGGAAGATGTTGCCCCCTATCAAGCCCCACTCCTGCTCCATCTCGTAAGGTCCGAGCACCTGGCGGTGGAGGATCGAGGACTTGAAGTTGGGGGCGAGTTCGGTGTAGCCGTCGATGACCCGGTCCGCATAGGCCTCGAGCTCGTTCTTGTGCGGCGCCTGCGCCCATTCGTGCGGCACCCATTGCGTGAACAGCGATGCGATGTGGATTCCCTCCGGCGCCAGGGTCTTGTCGAAGAACGTGGGGATGCACCCGTCCGAGAACGGCCGCTCTGCGGGCCGGCCCTCACGGGCGTCCTGAAATGCCTTCTCGAGGTAGTCGACCGAGTGCGCCAGCTCGATGGCGGCGCCGTGAACCATGGGGTCGACGCCGGGGTCGGCGATGAAGTCGGGAAGCTCTCCCAGCGCGAGATTGATCTTGACGACGCCCGAGCGCGTCTTCCAGTGTTCGATGTCCTCTACGAACTCGGATGGCAGGGCCCGGCGCTCGATCATCTCTAGAAAGGCGCGCTTGGGATGAATGCTCGTTAAGACGAGGTCCGAAGAAAGCTCCTCGCCGCCTTCGAGCACTACTCCCGTCACTCTCCCCCCGTCTTCGAGTATTCGTGAGACCTTCGCGTCGGTGCGCACGGCGGCGCCGAAGGACTCGGCCGCATCCCTGACCGCTTGCGACAGCGCCCCCATACCGCCCTCGGGAAAGCCCCAGCTGCCGAGGCGGCCGTCACCCACATCTCCGATCGAGTGATGCGCCATCACATACGCGGTGCCCGGTTCGCATGGCCCTGCCCAGGTTCCGATGATTCCGTTTATCGCATGCGCGGCCTTGATCTGAGGCGACTCGAACCAGTCGTCGAGGAGATCGGCGATGCTCATCGTCATAAGCCTGGTGACGTCCGCTGTCGATCGAACGTCTAGGCCGCGCATGCCCCACACCAGCCGCAGCTGATCGATCAAGTCCTTTGGTTTGGTCGAGCCCACCGGAGGTGGAACGCGCATCAAGAGGGGGCCGAGAATGTCGGCCAACCCTGCGATCCAGGCATCCCACTTGGGCTGGGCTTCGGCGTCCTTGGTCGAGAACTTCTTTATCTGTTCGATGTCGTGACCAGAGCTGTTGCCGAACATCTTGAGCGAGCGCCCGTCGGGAAAGGCGAGATAGTAGGACTCCATCGGAAAGACCTTGTATCCGTGGCGCGCCAGGTCCAGGTCTTTGACGCTCGTGTCGGGC
>JBPCPZ010000070.1:0-6282 GCA_050998655.1 Actinomycetota bacterium | reverse complement strand
CACCTTTTCTCCTTGGAGACGGAAACCGGCCACCGAAGAGGAGACGGGGTCGAGCGGGGGCTTGACCTCCTTGGCGGGGTTGGCGTCGGCGCCGGCCCCGAAACTCTCGAGCAGCACTACGATTGCGGGCACATCGACGAAGGCGGAGGGGGCGAATCCGTCGCCGAGCGAGTCCGTGGCTCGGCGGAATAGCTTTGAGTCGCCCAGTTTCCGGCCCGGCTCGAGCAACTCGAGAGTGGCCTTGTTGCCGAAAGCGATTACCACTGAGTCGGCCGCGACCACGTTGATGTCCTCCGGAACCGAGGGGTCGCCCAGTGCGAACCCATCGAGGCCAGGTAGGGAGAGAGGCTTGAGCGGAGCGTCCTCACGCTCGAGAAGACGTCGCACGGCCTCCACCGCTCGCTTGGAGGCGGCCGGGTCACGGGATTCGATCACGACTCCACCACGGAGATCGAAGAGGCTGGAGCCCTGCACCGAGACGCCGAGGTCGCCCATCCACGACAGCACGTCGCCCCTGAGGTCGAGACCGGTCTCGGCCTTGAACTGCTGCTCCACAAAGCCGGCACCGAGGCCCATCTGGGACACGCCATCCACGAGCTTCTCGAGCACCTTGCCGATCTCAGAGACTCCGAACGCCAGCGAGGACCCCGCAGGCAAGTCGGCCAGGAGCCCGGGCTTGGTGGCGGCCTCGAGCATTGCTTGTGAGGCGTCGTCGGAAGGCAGCTCCGAGGAGGCCTCGAACACGATCCCGTCGGAGCGGGCGTAGACGATCGCGGCCCCCGGCTTCTGGGCGCCCAGTCCCGGGGCCGCGGCGCCGGTCAGAAGACCCATGCCGGTCGGACCACCCATCCCGACGAGACCCTGCGTGGCTTTGGAGGGGTCGTAGTAGAACAATGCGAGGCGATCTCGCGAGAGGCCGTCCGTCGCTCTGTCGTATGCCTTGGAGTCGGCCAGCGAGGCCCCTCGGGAGGCGTCCACCGCGGCCCTCAGCCCGTCCTCGTTGCCGAGGACGACGAAACTCTCGAGTGCTCCCACCGCTAGCTTGGAGCCGGGGTTGTGTCCCATCTCGTGTCCCGGGGGGGTGGAGTAGAGGCGGTAATCGACGCCTTCGTAGCTGCGGTCTTGCGGCTCCGAGAGGCCTTCGGCCGCGGCGACCGCATCGAGCCCGGCCCCCGGATCGTCGGCCGCCAACAGCAGGGCATAGGCCCCCTGCCGGGGTCCCTCAATGGTCGCGAAGCCCGCGATCTGGCTGCCCAGCCACGGGGCCACGTCGGAGGAGTAGTCGAGGCCGGTGTCGCTCAGGAGCTTGTCGACCAGCCCCTCGAGGGCCGTGGATGCTTCGGCGGGTGTGTCGTACTTCGGCAGCTTCGCCAGAAGCGTCCGCAGGGCGTTCTTCTGGCTCATCGAAGGGTCGAGGAAGACGTTTCCGTACACGGCGGAGCTCTGTGGGGCCAGCTCGAGAGCGTTGTCGGTGGGCGAGCCGAACCAGCGCACCCCAGCGAACGCTCCACCGCCCACCAGGACCGCCACCGCAGTCATCGCCGCAACCCACTTGAGCCTCATCCTGGACCTCCATGCATGGAAGAAATTAGAAACCGCCTCGGTCCCTATCGGCAGGAGGTACCTCGGGAGTTGAGCGAAGTACAGCTATTTGCGTAGAGCTATCAGGCGGAACGTGCGGGACGCTGGGGCCGGGCTTTGCTGCGCGGCACGAGGGTCGGGTTGACCTTTTCGAGCACGACCTCGCGGCTGATGATGCACTTGCCGACGTCGTCCTGGCTCGGAAGGTCGTACATGACGTTCAGCAGGACCTCCTCGAGGATCGCGCGCAGACCCCGGGCCCCTGTCCCCCTCAGAGTGGACAGCTCGGCAACGGCCTCGAGCGCGTCCTCGGAGAACTCGAGCTCGACCCCGTCGAAGTCGAAGAAACGTTGGTATTGCTTGATGAGTGCGTTCTTGGGCTCGGTGAGGATCTCGACCAACGCCTCCGAATCGAGGCTGTGAACGTGAGTAAGCACCGGCAGCCTCCCCACGAACTCTGGGATCAACCCGAAGCGCAGCAGGTCCTCGGGTAGGACATGGCCCAGGATCGATCCGAGGTCCTTGTCCCCGAGCTTGCGGACGTCGGCGCCGAACCCGATCCCCTTGCGCCCGATGCGGGACTCGACGAGTCGCTCGAGTCCTGAAAAGGCCCCGCCGCAGATGAACAGCACGTTCGTGGTGTCGATTTGGATGAACTCCTGGTGGGGATGCTTGCGTCCGCCCTGAGGCGGGACGGAGGCCGTGGTGCCCTCGAGAATCTTGAGCAGCGCCTGCTGCACACCCTCACCCGAGACATCGCGTGTGATGGAGGGGTTCTCAGACTTGCGGGCGATCTTGTCGACCTCGTCGATGTAGATGATTCCGGTCTCGGCCCGCTTGACGTCGTAGTCGGCCGCCTGGATGAGCTTGAGGAGAATGTTCTCGACATCCTCGCCAACGTAGCCCGCTTCGGTCAAGGCGGTGGCGTCGGCAATAGCGAAGGGGACATTGAGCATGCGGGCAAGCGTCTGCGCCAGCAATGTCTTGCCGCAGCCGGTGGGGCCCAGCAGCAGGATGTTGGACTTGGCGAGCTCGACATCGGCGTCTTGGTGCCCGCCCACCTGGATCCTCTTGTAGTGGTTGTAGACCGCCACGGAGAGGACCTTCTTCGCCTGCTCCTGGCCGACGATGTAGTCGTTCAGGAACTCGTAGATCTCCTTGGGCTTGGGGAGATCCTCGAGCTTGAGCTCAGGAGTCTCGGAGAGTTCCTCTTCGATGATCTCGTTGCACAGGTCAATACATTCGTCACAGATGTAGACACCGGGCCCGGCAATCAGCTTCTTTACCTGCTTTTGGGACTTACCGCAGAAGGAGCACTTGAGAAGGTCTCCGCCATCCCCGAACTTGGGCACTTCAACCCCCCTTGTCAGGCCTCTGGTCGACCGGCGTCCGATTCGGCCTCAGCCTCGGCCAAACGCGCCGGCTCCCCCTGGTTCAGGGCCGAGCTCTTTTCGGCTGCCGCCCTGCTGTCCACTATCCCATCAATAATACCGTAGTCCTTGGCGTCCTGGGCCGTCATGAAGCGATCCCGATCGATGTCTTTTTCGACCTGTGAAACGTCCACCTTGGTGTGCTGAGCCATGATCTCGGCCATCCGCCGCCTCAGGGACAGCACCTCCTTAGCGTGGATCTCGATATCGGTGGGAGTGCCCTGAAAACCCGCCGAGCCCTGATGGATCATGATCTTTGCGTTGGGCAACGCGTAGCGCTTGTTAGGCGCACCACCGCACAGCAGAATCGCCCCCATCGACATCGCCATACCCACACAGATGGTGGATACATCCGGCTTGATGTACTGGATGGTGTCGTAGATCGCCAGACCTGCGTAGACCATGCCTCCCGGCGAGTTGATGTAGAGGTTGATGTCCTTGTCGGGATCCTCCGACTCAAGATGGAGGAGCTGGGCGACGATCAGGTTGGCGACCTGGTCGTCGACAGGAGTTCCCAGGAACACGATGCGTTCCTTCAAGAGTCGCGAGTAGATGTCAAATGCTCGCTCGCCTCTACTGGTCTGCTCGACCACCATCGGCACGAGATAGTTCTTGTAATCGCTCATGTCAGTCATCTATTTGGTCCTCATCTGTCTGCTCGTCCTCGTTTGTCTGCACGTCCTCGTTTGTCTGCACGTCCTCGTCGATCGGAAGACCAATCACGTTTGCCTGCTCGGTTGCGTACTCGAGCGCTTTGCGACGCATGATATCGGCTGCCACCGACCCCAGTTGCCCCGCATCCACCAAGCTCCGGGCCACGTCCCTAGGCTCTCTGCCGGCACGGGCGGCAAGGTAGGCGACCTGTTGGCCCAACTCCTCATCGGAAACCTGAATGCCCTGCTCCCGAGCGATCTGCTCGAGGAGGAGCTCGCCTTTCACCGCGCGCCCCGCGCCGCGGCGGAGGTCCGAGCGAATCTCGAGCTCAGTTGAGTCCATTTCCTTCGCGTAGCGGCTCAGGGACAGCCCCGCGTCGGTGAGCTCTTCCTCGAGGTGCTCGAGCCGGTGCGTGAACTCGTCCTCCACGAGCCGAGCCGGAGCCTCCAGGTCCGAAGCATCAATAAGCGCTTCAAGAACGGCGCCTCTCAGCTCTTCCCGGGCGCGCGCCCTCTTGACCTCTCGGAGCTCGTCCTTGATCGCCTCTCGAAGCGCAGCAATCGTGTCGAACTCGCCGGCGGTCTTAGCGAACTCGTCATCCGCCACCGGCAGCCGCTTGGCCTTGACCTCCTTGACCAGGACCGTGAAGGAAACGTCCTGGTCTGCCAACTCGCCCGCCCCCGGTCCCATCCGGTCGGTGAAGCGCAGGATCGCCCCCGGCCGGGTGCCCTCGAGTTCTTCGTCCAGAGAGGGTGGACCCTCGCGCGAGCCGACCTCGTAGAGATAGCCGGTAGCGCTGCCTTCCTCGATCACTTGGTCGTGCTGGTAGGCGTTCAGATCCAGTAATACGAAGTCTCCCCGACGAGCTTCGCGGCCCACGCTATCGAGCTCGGCGAAGCGCTCCCGAAGCCTGTCGATCTGCTCGTCGATGTCGTGAGGACGGACTTCGTAGTCGGGTGCTTCGACCCGCAGGTCGCCCAGTCCCGGGACCACGACTTCGGGCCTCACATCGACGGTCGCCTCAAAGATCAGGGGCGTGCCGACGGTGAACTCGACGATGTTCACGTCGGGAGGAGCAATGGCCTCCAGCGACTCCGCCTCCAACGCCTGCTGGTAGAAGCCCGGCAGAGCGTCCTTGAGCGCTTCGTCGCGCACCGCCTCTATCCCCACGCGTTGATCGATCAGTCGGCGCGGAACCTTTCCGCGCCTGAACCCCGGCACCTTGATCTCCTGGGACCAGCGCCGGTAGACCGCGGAGAGTGCTGGATCGAGCGCGGCCTCCGGTACCTCCACCCGCAGCTTGATGCGGTCCTTGTCTACGCTTTCGCGCGCGGTGGCGACCTCAGGGGAGCTCATTGGAATCATCCTAGAGCCTCACACAGGGAGCGAGGGCAGCAAGGTTCGCGCGCTCGGGCGCAGCCCGGACGAGCGGTACGGGTAGCTTGGGGAAGGGCGTTCGGGCCGGCGGAAGTGCTTCAGACGACGTGGGGTACGAAACGCGGGTTATGGGGCAGCGTCGTCACAAAGCTCGCCAGCGGGCTGGAAAGAACTCCTAGGAAAACCGGTTGCCCGAAGGGCCCGGGTTGGGAGCCAGAGGACCGCGCTAGGCGGACGAAGTGGGGATGACGGGCCTCTGGCCCCCAGCCGAGGCCCTCTAGTCCGGCCGGATCTGTCTTCGCCGCAACAGCGGCCCGTACGTGCGATGCTGAGCTGAATCGGGGCGTAGCGCAGCTTGGTTAGCGCGCCTGCTTTGGGAGCAGGAGGTCGGCGGTTCGAATCCGCCCGCCCCGACTCTTCGTTGGCCGCCATCGTTTGTAGATGAAAACAATTTCAGACTCCCCCGCGCCTGTTCCCCATAAAGGCGTCCACCCCTTCTCGAGGGCGACCCACCAGCCGTCTCGATGCTCCCACCGCGCCGGACGGCAAGGATTTATCCTATACCAACCCGTCTTTGATTATCCAATCAAGTGTCCGGCGAGGCACCCACTCTTGCCGCGGAGTGACAAAACTACGGTATGCAACGCGTTTCCCGAGCCGGACGTTTGGCAACCTTCGAGCCGACAGAACATCAACCAACAGGGCCGGTGGTCTTCGGCTCGAGCTTCGCAACTATTAGGCTGAGCGGTGCGCGGGTGTAGCTCAATGGTAGAGCTCCAGCCTTCCAAGCTGGTGATGAGGGTTCGATCCCCTTCACCCGCTCCATACCTTTGCGCACGACGAACAGGTAAGTAGACATACGTCGCGGGTGTTTCAGAAGGGCGATCACGATCTTGTCGCGTCTGTGCGCACGGAAGTAGAGAGCATGCGCGAGCAGCTCGATGGCAGCGCACAAGAACTCAACGAGTACCGTAAGTGCCGCTGAAGTGGGCGCGGTACGCGACTCGATACAGGGTCAGGAGCGACGGGATGAGCTCGGCACCTCGGGACCACAGATTGTTTCAGTAACAGCGCATCGGGGTAGGCCCGTCAGCGACATCGAGGTCTAAGTTCGCCAGAAACGGGGAGACGCCATGCGGAAGACTTGGCTTGTAACGGCTACGGCTGTAGCGATCGCAGCGTCATTGCCGGTCTTGCCTGCCCAGGGGCAGGCAACGCTCTGCTTCGGGCAGCGCCCCAC
>JBPCPZ010000023.1:0-10057 GCA_050998655.1 Actinomycetota bacterium | reverse complement strand
CATGGTCAGCTCGTAGAGATCGGTGAGCAGGCAAGCGTTGGCGTCGTCGACCCAGACCATCAGGAAGCCACCGAGGTGAATCCAACTCGGTTATTGGGCACGGCATCCATCTGCCCATGCTAAGTGCACCTCACCATGAATACGGTTCGGAGCAAATGGATCAGACGAGGGTCAGCTCGCTTCCGACGGCGATGATCGAGTCCAGCGACGAAAAGAAGTTGTCGAGCAGGTCCGGATCGAAGTGGCGGCCGCGTTCCGACTTCATGATCTTGACCGCCTCATTCATGGGCACAGCTTCCTTGTACACGCGCTTGCTCGTCAGAGCGTCGAAGACGTCGGCGATGGCAGCGATCCGCCCTTCGATCGGGATGTCGGTCCCGGCCACCCCAAAAGGATAGCCTGTGCCGTCATACCGCTCGTGGTGAGTGCGTCCGATAGACGCTGCCACGTTGAGAAGCTCGGACTGCGAGTCGCACAATATACGATAGCCGATCTCCGCATGCCCCTGCATGATGCGACGTTCTTCGGGGGTGAGAGCGCCTGGCTTCAGCAGGATGTTGTCCGGGATACCGATTTTGCCCACGTCGTGCATCTGACTCGCGAGGCGGAGGGTTTCGACTCTGTCCGCAGTCTCGCCGAACGACCCTGCGAGCAGAGCACAGTAGCGGCTCATTCGAACGATGTGGCGGCTGGTTTCGTTGTCCCTGTACTCCGCGGCGATCGCAAGTCGCTGGATCGTCTCCTCCTGAGACAGCTTCAAGCGCCTCTCCGCCCGCTCCAGGTTCGCCACCGCAGTCCATACCTCGCTGGTGCGGTCCGTGACCATCCGCTCGAGCCGGACTCGATGGGAGTGGTTCTCTACCTCGAGCTGGCGTCGTCTCAGAGCGTTGGCGACGTTGAAGAGCACCTCGTTCGCCTCGAATGGCTTGACGATGTAGCCGTAGGCACCGATTTCCAGAGCCGCATGTGCGAGGAGGGCATCGTCCAGACCCGTTACCATCAACGCTGCGACGGTGGGATAGTCACGCCTCAGCGTCGAGATGAGGTCCAAGCCTGAGCCTCCGGGCATGTCCATGTCCGTCAACACGACATCGTACTCCTGGCTCCGCATGAGCTCTTGAGCTTCTTGGACATTCGATGCCGAGCCACACAGGTAGCCACCGCGCTGCAGTATGCGCACCAGCATCCGGGCGATAGCGCTCTCGTCGTCCACGACCAAAACGCGCGCTCCTTCCTTGTGCGCCTTCGAGGAGGTCCTCGACCCCATACCCCATCCGCCCGGCATGTCCATATGTGAGGCATCGGCAGACGAGGGGAACAGGCGCATACGTAAACACGGCGGGACTCCCCCCCGTTTACGCTCTGAGAATGCCCACCAGCGCCATCCGGGTCCGCGGGCTGCGGAAGTCATATGGCCTGCTCGAGGCCGTCAAGGACGTCGACCTAGATGTATCGGAGGGGGAGGTCTTTGCCCTGCTCGGGCCGAACGGGGCCGGAAAGACCACGACCGTCGAGATCCTCGAAGGCTATCGCAACCGCTCTGCAGGCGAGGTTTCCGTCCTGGGGAGCGACCCCGAAAAAGCCGACGCTTCCTTCCGGAAGAAGGTCGGCATCGTGCTCCAGTCCACCGGCGTGGAGCCCTACCTGACCGTCTCCGAGCTGATCGAGCAGTTCCGTGGCTACTACCCGGATCCGCGGCCCCTCGACGAGATAATTGAGGTCGTGGGCCTGGGCGCAAAGAGGAACGAGCGCGTCAAGCGGCTTTCGGGCGGTCAACAGCGCCGCCTGGATGTCGCTCTCGGGCTAGCCGGGAACCCCGACCTGTTGTTCTTGGACGAGCCCACGACCGGCTTCGACCCGGGGGCGCGCCGGGGGGCATGGGAGATGATCCGAAACCTCAGCCGGCTGGGCGTGACCGTTTTTTTGACCACCCACTACATGGACGAGGCCCAAAGTCTCGCGGATGAGGTCGCCATCCTGGTCGACGGTCGCATTGCGGCCCAAGGCCCCCCCGGAATCCTCACCGCAGGAAAGCAGACGCGAATCCGCTTCCAGCTCCCGGATGGCACATCCCCGCCTTCCCGCAGCGCAACGGCGGTGGGCGACTATTTCGAGATCAACACGGATGAACCCACTCGAGAACTGCATGAGCTGACCTTGTGGGCGATAGAACGGGAGTTGGAGCTCGAGCAATTGACCGTGTCGCACGCCTCGCTGGAAGACGTCTATCTCGAGCTCACCGAACCGGAGAACGGCGCCCCCTCGTGAGCGGGCTCGCCCTCGCCCTGAGACAGGTCCGCTACGAGAACCTGGCCTTCTGGCGCAACCCTGCGGCGGCATTCTTCACGTTCGCGTTTCCATTGATGTTCCTGGTGATCTTCAACCTTGCCTTCGGCAACCAGTCGATCCCGATCGAGGACGGCCGCTCGGTCCGCTTCAGCACGTTCATCATCCCGGCCATCATCACGTTGTCGGTCGTGAACACCCAGTACACCAACATCGCTATGCGGATCGTTTTCGGGCGGGAAGGCGGCCTGCTGAAGCGAGTGCGCGGCACCCCGCTTCCCGCCTGGTCGTTCGTCCTTGGCACGATCGCCCACGCAACCCTCGTAGGGCTGCTTCTGGTCGTGATCACGGTCGTCGCCGGCGCGCTCCTCTACGGTGTCAGCATTCCTACGACCACACTTCCGGCGTTGGTCATCACGCTCATCGTGGCCGCGGCCGGCTACAGCGCTTTGGGTCTGGCCATAACGACTGTGATCCCCAATGCCGACGCGGCCCCAGCTATCGTCAACTTCTCGATCCTGCCGCTGTACTTCCTCTCCAATGTGTTCATCCGCATCGAGGACCCACCGGGGTGGCTGGACTTCACCAGAGAACTGTTCCCGATCATCCATACGGTTCGTGCCGTCGAGGCCGCCTTCAGCCCCGTTACCTCGGGATCGGGACTCCGCCTGGGAGACCTTGCCTTTATCGCCGTCTGGGGCATCGCCGGCGCAGTTATAGCGGTCCGTTTCTTCTCCTGGGAGCCGCGCCGCTGAGGTTCTAGTAGTGACGGACCTTGGCCCCCAGGTGGAGGGCCTCGATGTAGCGCACCGTGCCCGAACGCGACCTCATCACGATCGACTGAGTCATCGCCTTGCCGCGCCGGAAATGCACCCCCTTGACGAGGTCGCCGTCGGTGACGCCGGTGGCGGCGAAGAAGACGTTGTCGGACGAGACCAGGTCGTCTACCGTGAGGATCTTTTCCAGGTCGTAGCCCTGCTGCACCGCCTGGTCTCGCTCGGCCTCGTTTCTCGGCCACAGCCGGCTCAGCAGCACGCCACCCAGGCACTTGAGCGCGCACGCGGCTATGACGCCCTCGGGAGTCCCCCCGATGCCGATGTAGAGGTCGTCGCCGGTGCCCTCGCGCGCCGCCGCTATCGCGCCGGCGACGTCGCCGTCGGGAATGAGCTTGATGCGGGCGCCGGCAGCGCGCACCTCCTTGGCGATCTGCTCGTGACGGGGCCGGTCAAGGATCACGACGGTGAGACCCTCGACGGAGGAGTTCTTGGCCTTGGCGATGCGCTTAAGGTTGTCTTTGACCGGCGCATCGAGGTCGACCACATCGGCCGCCTCCTCTCCGACTGCCAGCTTCTCCATGTAGAAGCAGGGGCCGGGGTCGAACAAGGTGCCGCGCTCGGCGACCGCCACCACGGCTAGGGCGCCGGGCTGGCCCTTGGCGGTCAACGTCGTGCCGTCGATCGGGTCAACGGCGACATCAACCTCGGGGGGTTCCCCGGTGCCGATGCGCTCGCCCCGATAGAGCATCGGCGCCTCATCCTTCTCGCCCTCGCCGATCACCACGATGCCGTCCATGGCGACCGTTCCCATCATCAGCCGCATGGCGTCGACGGCAGCTTGGTCGGCCGCCTCCTTGTCCCCTCGCCCCAGCCAGCGGGCGCCCGCCATGGCGGCGGCCTCGGTGACTCGGCAGATCTCGAGGGCCAGGTTCCGATCGGGGGCAGAGGCAGCGTGGGCCATAACAGAGTCTCCTCGCTTGGTTAGCTCGTCTCTCACAGGGTATGCCCCCCATCTCAATCTGCGCTCTTAACATGAATCTAGTGGTCCCGCCCGAACAGAAGGATTGGCAGCCCAATGCCCCGTCTCAGACAGGTCAATTGCTCCGGGCCGGGCCTCAGGAGGAGGCGCCGTGGCCAAGGTTTCGAGTATTTGGACGAGGATAACCAGCGCATTTCGGAGCCCGAGATCATCGAGCGCATCCGTGATCTTGCGATCCCCCCGGCCTGGAAAGAGGTTTGGATATGCCCCCATCCCACGGGGCATTTACAAGCAGTCGGGACCGACGACGCCGGACGCAAGCAATACCTCTATCACGAGTCCTGGCGCCATCGCCGTGACCAAGAGAAATTCGACCACATGCTGGAATTCGCCAGCGCGCTACCCGAACTTCGGCGCATGACCGAAGAGCAGCTCCGCAACGAGGGCCCCGACAGGGAGAGAGTTCTGGCTTGCGCGCTTCGGCTTCTCGACCGCGGGTTTTTCCGAATAGGAACCGAAGGATACGCCGAGCAGAACCAGACTTACGGGCTCGCCACCATTCAGAAGCGGCATGTGCAGCTCGATGGAGATCTTGTGACCTTCGACTATGCCGCCAAAGGCGGTAAACGCAGAATCCAGTCACTGCTCGATCACGAGGCGGCAGACGTCGTGGCCTCTCTCAAGCGCCGGAGGGGAGGGGGTACTGAGCTGTTGGCCTACAAGAGCGAAGGTCGCTACGTTGACGTCAAGTCGAATGACATCAACGACTACATCAAGGAAATAACCGGGAGGGAGTTCAGCGCCAAGGACTTCAGAACATGGAGCGCCACAGTCCTGGCCGCGGTGGCGGTTGCCGTCTCAGCGGAGGCGTTGCGAACGAAGACCGGGGCCAAGCGAGCCGTGGCGCGGGCGGTAAAGGAGGTCGCCGATTACCTCGGCAATACCCCAGCGGTAAGCCGCTCCTCATACATCGATCCGCGCGTCTTCGATCGTTTTTACTCCGGATGGACCATCCGGCCTTCATTGGACACACTCGGGCTGGGATCGGAGTTCGGCGACCCGGCCGTGCAAGGCCCGATCGAGGAAGCGGTCCTGGATCTCCTCGCCGATCATCGCCGCTCGGAGGCCGTGGACAGGGTGACCAAGGTCTCCTGAGCCGGTGCCGTTCAGTCGTGGACGAAGACCGCCCGGCCCACGGGGTTGCGATAGAAGAAGCCCTTGGACACGTACATAGGAAGCCGCACACATCCGTGTGAAGCCGGGTACACGGGCACCGACGGACTGCCATGAATGGCGAAGCCGCCGATGAAGTATGAGGGATAGAAGAGGCGTCCGAGATGGCTGACCCTCCAGCCGGCGATCTTGCGCTCGATGCGGAATGCGCCGCGCGGTGTACGGGCGATGTAGTTCACTCCCTCAGAGACATAGGGCTCGTTGTTGCCGCTGGAGACGGGCAGGGTCTTGATGACCTTTCGGCCTTTTACCTCGAAAAGCACCTGCCGAGAGATGTCAATTTCAACGAAACGCCGCGGCCCCCGCTTGTGTGCTCCGGGCCTCCTCGATAACAGGATCTTGCGCAGCTCGGCCGGAGGGACCACTCCATCCCGAGGCATCCGGTGCACCTTCTCGAACGCATAAACCGACTGCAGCAGAGCGTAATCGAAGACGTCATTGGAAGCGCCCGCCGCGTAGGACTTCGAACGCAACCTTTTATCGAGAAGACCTACAGTCGGGCCCGTTGCCCCCGCGCTCATCGTCACATCCCAGCGAACGGGCCTCACGTCTTCCAGTGCATTGATTGTCTTGAATGAGAAGCCCCTGTGCTTGAGCCCTTTGATCATGCGCGGCAGGGCGCGACGATGGCTCTTACGCCACAGATCCAGAGCGACAATCGACCCCCGACGCGCACGCCCGAGCACCCTGTGTCTTACCCCTCTCGAGGAGCCCCGGCCGGGGTGGTGACTGGAAGACACCATTCCATATCCCATCGAGCCTGCTACGTTCATAACTCGCAGATTGAGCGCCCCTTTGGGCGCTCGCAGGAACGGTCGTGGGTAGGCGCCGACGCGCCTCAGGGCTCGTTGAGATCGTTTGATCGAATGCCTCAACGCGGCATCGGCGAGCGAAACCATGGATGCCCGCCCATAACCCTTGTTGCCGAGGATGTGTCCCCTTCGCACCACTCGGCGGGCACGCTGCTTGTGGTGAGCGAGCCAACGGCCGGTAAAGAAGAAAGAGGCCTTGACGTGGCGATGGCGGAGCACTCGCAGAACGTGGTTGAGCCCCTTCTTGCCTGCCTCTCCGTTGAAGGTCAACAGCACCACCTTCTTCTGCGGCCCCACTACCCACTCGCTGGGAGGTCTTGCCGGGGCAGCCGGCGCTCCGGCCGCAAACACGACCGCCCCCGCGAGGCCCAATATCAGACAGGTGGCGAGCTTGGGAATCAAAGTCGGCTTCATCAGCGGGGCATCTTAAGTGCTCCGCACCGAAATACGGTCGGCACCGAGTGCGAGCGGATTACGGGGAGGTTCACTGAGCCGAGAATGACTCTTCCGATGAGTTCGGGCAGTCCTGCTTCTCGGGGCCCTTCAGCCGAAAAGCCGTGACGTAGGCGCGTATGGCCTGAGTGCGCGCGGAGTCGAGCTCGATCTTTTTTCCCCACGAGGACACGACGACGTTGGGCTCCATGCCGGGATAGGGGGCCGAGAAGACGTGGGTGTCGTATCCGGCCACGAGTTCCTCGATCACAGCGATCTGGTCTGGGTCGAGATCGGGCCGGTACTGGATGCCGACCCCCCCGTGCTCGAGGGTGTGCACCTGCTCCTCATCGGGGATCGGCTCGGCGTAGGTGCCGCAGGCGGCCGGCTGGGGAGCATGGGGCCCGGACACCGGCGGGGTGGTTTCGTATTCGAGCGAGCCCGTGCGGTGCACATTGACCCCACCAGTCGAGAAGCTCATGACTTTGGTTCCGGCGATCTCCGTGGGCGCCTGGGTGCGGAAGAACAAGAACCACGTCACTACCCCTAGAACCAGGGCGATGATCGTTCGGCGCAGGAAGTCGCGCTGACGCTTCGCCCGGGCCTCACGGGCAAGCTCCTGCTCCCTCGCCAGCCGGCGCTCTTCGAGGCGCTGCTGGCGGCGCTCGTGCTGGGCCGACTCGGCCTTGCCACGTGTGCGTGAGCTCTTCTTCTTGGCCACCTCTGAAGGCTATCTTGGGCCTCGATATGGACGAGGACATGTGGCGTACGGTGCTCAGCGCGGCCCTCTGCGTCAACGCTGCGGCAGGATTCGGCTATCGTCTCTTCCGGCTCTCTAAGGGAGGGCCGCTGGGCGACGTGCTGGGCCAAGCGGTGCTCGGGGTCCTGCTGCTGGCGCTCGCCGCGGCGGCGGTCTCAGGAGCCTCGTTCGTCTCTTGGGCGAGCCTCCTCTACGCGGCCCTGTTCGGCATGATCGTCATGCCGCTGTGGGTCGTTGCGGTGCTGATCCCTCTGCGGCCACAACGCCTCGATCTCGTCTTCACCGCCGTCTACTGGCTCGCGCTGATCGTGATCGCGCTAGCGGCGCTGGCGCTCTAGAGCCCTGACCTAGTCCACGTCCTCCATGTACCCGTCGACGTCGTGCCCGAAGCGATGGGCGAGGTGGCCGAGGTTGTAGGTGACCAGCTCGTCACCCTCCCAGAGTGCTCCCAGGCTTTCCGCCTCATAAGGCTCGTACAGCCCCTCGGGTTCGGCCCCCGTCCATTGGAAGCCCACCATCGTCGTGTCATCCCGCCGCCCAAGAACGACTCGTTCGGATGGCCCCGAATCACTCATCCGGGGCCGGCGCTGTGCGCGTCGTCGGCGGCGGGGTCCTGTTCTTGGTAGAAGCCGCCTTCGAAGACGCGGCTCTTGAGCACATCCTCGGCCTGGATTGTCACCAGGTCTCGCTTGGTCAAACGGCTGCCGCCCCGTCCGCCGGCATAGAGGCGGACCGCCTGACGCATACGCGCCCGATCGAGCGCGTTACGGATGCTGCGGCCGTTGGCGAAGCGAGGTTGCTCGCGTCGCAGCTTTAGGTACTCTGCAAACGCATTCTCAGCCTCGTCGGAGAGACGATAGCGTTGTTTTTCCGCTATTAGTCGCGCTATCTCCATTAGCTCGTCGGCGGAATAGTCGGGGAAGTCGATGTGGTGCGCGATGCGCGAGCTGAGGCCGGGAACATCGGCGAAGAAACGATCCATCTGCTCCTTGTAACCGGCCATGATGACGACGATGTTCTCGCGCTCGTTCTCCATCACCTGCAACAGCAACTCCACGGTCTCCTGGCCGTAGTCCCGTTCGTTGTCCACCCGGTAGATGTGATACGCCTCGTCAATGAACAACACTCCGCCCATGGCCTTCTTCAAGACCTCCCTCGTCTTCGGCGCGGTGTGACCGACATACTGGCCGACCAGCTCGTCGCGCGTGACACTCACGACGTGGCCCTTACGAACGTAACCAAGCTTGTAGAGGATTCTTCCCATCTTGGCCGCGACGGTGGTCTTGCCGGTCCCCGGATTACCGGTGAAGCTCATGTGAAGGGTGGGGGGCGACGCTTCGAGCCCGATGCTGCGGCGCAGCCGGTCGACCAGCAGCAACGCTGCGATCTCTCCGATGCGTCCTTTCACCTCCTGTAACGCGATCAGTTCGCGATCCATCTCCTCGAGGACCTCGTCGATGCGGGACTCTCGGAAGATTGTTTCGGCATCGACGACGGTGTCGTCGGGTATCTCGCGCAGGGGGTCTTCGAGCTCGGCGAAGCGGCGATCCGCTCTCTCCCGCCCGTGGGGCTCCTGGGTGTCTCGTGAGGGAAGACCGGGACCGAGGGAGGGGCCGCTACCTGCTTGCGTGTGAGCCATCGCTCGAGTAGCGTTCGCCGTGGGGCCGGTCTGCCGCGTAGGACGTCAGCGTGTAGTGCACAGCTCGGTTAAGGCCCTCTTGCCGCTCGAGGCGGAACCCGGGCTCGTGCTGCGGCCGGTTGACGAAGAACTGAAGCGCGATGCTCTGTTTGGTGAGCTTGCGATTGTAGAGACTCACCTTGATGTAGTGATTCGGGAACGCTTCTCGGCAGCGGATGACCTCGTGCAGGCCGGCGGAGGCGTCCTCGATATCGAACATCGGCATCCCCCACATGTCCCAATAGATATTGCGAGGGTGAGGATCATCGGTGTACTCGATGGCCACCGCCCATCCGTTGTCGATGCCGTACTGAATCTGAGCCCTGATCTCGTCGTCGTCGAGTTCGGGCAAGTACGAAAACGTGCCTTGGGTGATATGCACTCCTGTCGTCATGCTTGTTCTCTCCTTAGGGGTCCCACTCGTCAGGCGACCGGGGTCGGCGTTTCGACGACATCCGGCGTATCAGTGGACTCGTATTCAAAGGTGATATCGCCCCATGTCTCGATCGCCGAGTCGAGCTCGGGCGACTTCTTTGCGGCCGTGCGCAGGATGTCGGGCCCTTCCCTCATGATGTCGCGGCCTTCGTTGCGAGCCTTGATCATCACCTCGGTCGCGACGCGGTTGGCGGTTGCGCCCGCCGAGACGCCCATGGGATGGCCGATCGTCCCGCCCCCGAACTGCAGGACCACGTCCTCGCCAAGGTAGTGCAGGAGCTGATGCATCTGCCCGGCGTGAATACCGCCGGATGCGACCGGCATCACGCCGGGCATGTGAATCCAGTCCTGGTCGAAATAGAAGCCGCGCGCCGCATCCTGTTTGTTGAAGTCGTCGGTGCACGTCTTGTAGTAGCCACTCACGGCGTTCGGGTCCCCCTCGAGCTTTCCGACAACGGTTCCTGCATGAATATGGTCCACTCCGATCATCCGGCACCACTTCGCAAGGACACGAAAATTTACGCCGTGGTTCTTTTGGCGCGTGTAAGTGGAGTGCCCAGCACGATGGAGGTGAAGTAGCGCGCTGTTGGCGCGCGCCCACTTCGACATCGACTGCATTGCGGTGAATCCGATCGTCAGGTCGATCATGATGATCACGCTTCCGAG
>JBPCPZ010000143.1:0-10413 GCA_050998655.1 Actinomycetota bacterium | reverse complement strand
GCCGAGGGGGCGAGCCGGGAGCTCGGCCCCCGCATCCCCTCAGGCCTTCGCTATCAGTTGCACGTCGCGATGATTGCGCACGGCCGCCGCACCTGCCGCGCACGCCGGCCCCTGTGCTCTGAGTGTCCTGTGTTGGACCTCTGCGACGCCGGGCCACGTCTGCTGACCGACGGTACGGCCGGCTAGCCCCGCCCCGCCCCACGTCAACCCCCGCACCTGCGCTGGCTCTGTCAGAAACGTGCGGTATCCGCCCCTAATCCGGCAAAGAGCCGACTGAGGGGCGGCTTTATGGTGGGCACGTGAAAGCCTCAGAGCAGCGTCCCGCCCTGCCCGCCGTCAAGCGAGTCGTCTTCGTGGTCCTCGTGCTGATATCCATCCTTTTCACCGCCCTGCTCACCCCGGTTCCCTACCTCGTTCTCGGCTGGTTCGTGGAGGTGGGGCCGGGAGAGGTGTCGCACAAGGTGCACGAGATCTCCTTCGGGGCCCTCTTCCTCCTGCCCCTCGTGGGCCTGGTGGCGCAACTGCGCCGCCCTCAGAGCAAGATTGCGGCGATGTATCAGGTAGTGCTTCCTTTGGCGACCACGGTTGTTGTCCTCTTGGCGGTCGGCCAGGGAGACCCATTCATGATCCTGTTCGTGGTTTTTCCCCTCCTCATCGTCTTGTTCCACCCCGCCCGCTCTCAGCTGCTGCGGCCGGCGCTGGCCCCCAGCCCCCTTCTTCTCGGCCTGGCGGCCGTGGCAACCGTTCCGTTGCTGTTCTTTGCCGTCGACCAGTTGCGTGTGGCGTCCGAAGCCGGCCGGATCGCTCCCCGCGTGTTCGACTCATTGCCCGAGGACGCCACCGACGCTGAGGTAGATAGAGCTCTCGAGAGGGCGGCGTCGGGGGAGGCGCTGGAGGCCATGGAGCATTACGGGCATTGGTCGACGATTGGCGCCTTCGCCATATCGATCGTGGCATCCTCCTTTATCGCCGCGGCGAGGCCGCCGGGCTGGCGCATTACCGCGTGGACGACGGCGGTGATGACGATCCTCTACGGAGCTGCCTCCCTTGCCTATCCCACCGACGCCTCCGCCCACGGAGGCTTGTGGGGTGTACTGGCAATTGTGTGGGGCGTGGCGTTCGTGGTTGTTTCACTCCAAACGAGCACACTTGCATCCGAAGCGGGCCCGATTCCGGCGAGTTCTTCTTCGGCAGCCGGATAGACTCGTCGTTTCCCGGTCGCCCTCGTGGGCGGCCGCTGCGGGCCCTCGATCCGACTCTCTGGGGTGGCCATGCGCGCTGAAGTTCGCCGCAACGAAGAACAACGCTCTGTTTTTGGGCGCGGGGTTCGGATCATCGCGTCCTACGTCAGGTTGCACCCGTTCCCGTTTGCGATCTCACTGATCGGTGGGGTGCTGTACTCGGCCGCCACCGTGGCCTCAACGATCATCTTGGGTCGGGTCACCGACGAAATCATTTATCCAGCATTCAGATCGGGAGTGGACCCGAGGACCTTGTGGGGAGGAGTTGTGGCGCTCGTCTGCGTGGTCGCGGTGCGCGCCGGTGCCATCGTTCTGCGCCGCTACTTCGCGGGAATGACCTCCTACAGGATGCAGGCGTCCTTGAGGACCAGGGTGATCGAGCGCTACCGGGACCTGCCCCTTGCCTTCCACCGCTCGAGACCGGCGGGTGAGCTGCTCGCTCACGCGGAGGCCGACGTCCAGGCAGCAACCGACGTGCTGAATCCCGTTCCGTTCTCGGTGACCGTGATCTTCCTGGTTCTGTTCGCAGTCATATCCCTGGTGCTCACCGATCCCTTGCTGGCCTGTGTAGGGCTGGTGATCCTGCCGCTTCTCGGCCTCTTGAACCGCCTCTACGGGCGGACCGTCGAGCCGGCGGCAACTGCGGCGCAGCAGGCCATCGGCGACGTGTCGGCAGTCGCGCACGAGAGCATCGACGGCGCGCTGGTGGTCAAGACCCTCGGTCGTGAGGATTCCGAGGTGTCCCGCTTCGACCAAAAAGCTGCCGCGCTGGAGCAGGAGCGCGTTCGCATGGGCAGGCTCAGAGCTTCTTTCGAGCCTGCCTTCGAGACCGTTCCCAATCTCGGCATCATCGCTTTGCTGGCGATGGGGGCTTGGCGGCTGTCCACGGGAGCGGTGACGGTTGGAACGCTGGTTCAGCTGGTGAGCTTGTTCCAGCTGCTCGCTTTTCCCATGCGGATGATCGGCTTCGTGCTGGCGCTGATACCACGCGCGGTAGTGGGCAGGGAGCGCCTCCAGGGCATATTTGTGGAGCCGACGTCCCTGGGTACCCCCGAGCGGGCGGCCGACCTCCCCTCGGGGCCGGTGGGCGTGTCGGCGCGCGCGCTCGGTTTCTCCTACGGCGAGCACCGGGTCCTGAAGGATCTGAGCTTCGAGGTCACCGCCGACGAGTCGGTGGCGCTGGTCGGCCCGACCGGTTCGGGCAAGAGCACGCTCGCTGAGCTGCTCGTGCGGCTCGCAGACCCGGATGAAGGAACGATCCTGCTCGGAGGCATCGATCTGCGTCAGATCGCGCCGGGTCATGTGCGCCAAAGCGCGGCGGTCGTGTTCCAGCGCAGCTTCATGTTCGCAAGCAGCGTGAAAGACAACATCGCGCTGGACTCGAAGGCATCCGAGGAAGAGGTTGTGGAGGCTGCCCGCCGGGCGCAGGCCGACGACTTCATCAGGGCGCTTCCGGAGGGCTACGACACCGTGGTCGGGGAGCGGGGGGTGACTCTGTCTGGAGGACAGCGCCAGCGGATCGCTTTGGCGCGGGCCCTGGCGCGAAAGCCGCGTCTCTTGATCCTCGAAGACGCCACCTCGGCGGTCGATCCCACGGTCGAGGCTGCGATCCTCAATCGCTTGCGAGCGGAGCTCAACACGACGCTGATCGTGATTGCCTACCGGGTCTCGGCCATCGCTCTGGCGGATCGCGTCCTGTTCCTCGAGGGCGGGAGGATCCAGGCCTCCGGCAAGCACGAGGAGCTCATGAGCTTCGCTCCCTACGAGGCCATGGTGCGGGCGTACGAGCTGGGGGCCGGGACATCGAGGGTGAGGGCCGGGAGGTGATGCGGAGCATGCGGCCGGCCTCGGCCGAGGACCCCGAGGTCTCGCCGGCACTCGACGGAGCCTGGAATGTCCTGCGCAGAGGTCTGGCCGAGTCGCCGGAGCTGCGCTCGGGGATGCTCTACACGGTCTTGTTGGCGGTGGTCTCGACCATTGGATCCCTGGCTCTGCCGGTGTTGATTCAGCAGGTTCTCGATCGCGGGCTCGGCGGCGACCAGGAGCCGCGCCTTGATTTCGTGATGTGGGCGTGCGTGCTTACAGCCGTCGTCACCGGCGCCATCTACTTTGCCGGTAGAGCCGCCTTCGCTCGCCTCGCCACCTCCTCGGAACGGGCCCTTAGGAACCTGCGGGTGCGGGTCTTCGCCCACATCCACTCGCTCAGCATCGCCGAACAGACCGAGCAGAAGAGAGGCGTGTACGTGGCGCGGGTTACGGCCGACGTCGAAACGCTGAGCCATTTCCTCGAGTGGTCCGGAGTGTCGTGGATCACGGGATCGGTCCTGATAGTCGGGACCTTCGCCCTCATGGCCTTGTACTCGTGGCAGCTCACATTGATCGTGCTGGTCGCGATTGCTCCCCTCGCGCTGATCCTGCGGCTGTTGCAGGTCAACCTTCTGTCCTCCTACGACCTCGTGCGCACCCGGGTCGGCCAGACTCTGTCGGAGATATCTGAGAGCGTTATGGGCGCCGACGTGGTCCGCGCATACGGCCTCGACGAGCGCATCGACCGTCGCCTCAAGGGCGCCATCGATCGACAGTACAGGGCGCAGATGCGGGCCATGAAGTTCCAGGCCATGGTGTTCCCGTCGGGAAACTTCTTCGGGGCGGTGGCCATGGGAGCGGTGGTGGCGGTAGGCGTGCTTCTCGGCCCCTCGTGGGGGCTGAGCTCGGGACGACTGGTCGCGTTCATGTTCCTCGTCAATCTTCTGACCTTCCCGCTGGCCGAGATGGCCGAGAACTTCGACCAGACCCAGACCGCCATTGCCGGTTGGCGCAAGGTCCTCGCGGTCCTGGATATTCCTCGCGGACTGGAGGAGCCCTCGCCGGGAGTGGTTCTGCCTGAGGGAGAGCTCTCGATCGAGGCGCGCGCGGTCGAGTTCTCCTACACGGGCGGCCCCCCGGTGCTCAGAGGCATCGATCTGGACGTGGCGGCGGGGGCCCATGTGGCGATCATCGGCGAGACCGGCTGCGGAAAGACGACCTTCGCCAAGCTTCTTTCACGCCTCGCTGACCCCACCTCGGGGCGCATCCTGATCGGCGGCGTCGATCTCACTGCGGTGGCGCCGGAGGCGCGGCGGCGTGCCATTCGTATGGTTCCGCAGGACGGGTTTCTCTTCGACGGCACCATTCGGGCCAACGTCGCCTACGGCCGCCACGACGCGAGCCCATCTCACGTGGCGGCAGCCTTTCACGAGTTGGGGCTACAGGATTGGCTCCAGTGGTTGCCGCAGGGGCTCGACACCCGGGTGGGTCAGCGGGGCGAGGACCTCTCGGCGGGGGAGGCTCAGATGGTCGCCCTGGCGCGCGCCCAGATCGCCGAGCCCTCGGTGCTGATCCTCGACGAGGCCACGAGCGCAGTCGATCCCGAGACCGAGCGAGCGCTGTCGGAGGCACTCAGACGACTGTCCGAAGGGCGTACGACCGTGACGATCGCGCACCGGCTCTCGACGGCCGAGGCCGCCGACTGGGTCTTCGTTTTCGATCAGGGTCGGCTCGTCGAGCAAGGCGGCCACGCCGAGCTCCTGAGACTGGGTGGCCGTTACAGCGGCCTCTACGAGAGCTGGCTGGGCAACACGCGGGCGCCCACACGATCTTTACGCCAGGACCCGCGCTGAGCGCGGGTTGCAGTGAAAAAGTCGTTCTCAGGGCGGTCGCAGCCATAGTGACTCCTGCGCAGGCTGCATGGTCTGATCAACGACCGCCAAGAGATCGGCGGTAAGGCTTTCTAGGTCGACATCCTGGCGCACCCGCGCGCTGAACGCCTCGATGGTCCGTGTAGCGTCGTAGCGCGAGCGGTTGAAACGATGGTCGACCAGCTCCTGGATGCGGCGGCGGGCAGGCTGGAACAAGCCGGCTAAGGCCAGGGTCGCCACCGCCACCGAGACGCTCGACTCCGGCCCCAGGAGCCCACCAAGAATCAGGACCACAGCCACGTAGCCGGTGGCGAGCAGGAGGGTGAGAGACGCGTATGCCAGCGCGCGGCTGATGATGTGGTCCAGGTCGTACAACCGATAGCGCAGGATCGCGGCGCCGATCGCCACGGGCAGCAGCGCGATGCAGACCTCCACCGCCAGGTCACCGATCAGCAACTTGTATCCCATGATTTCGGCCCCCACGCCGAAGACGGCTAAGGGCCCGATCGGCGCCGCAGCAAACGCCACCCACCGAAGCTGCAACCGTTCGATGTCCCGGGCGCGGCGAAAGCGCACCACGAGCGATGCCGCTCCCACCCCCATTGTCAGAACGGTGACCGCCAACACGGTCCGGTGAGCGCCCAGCACGATCCCGCCATAGGCGGTGAAGTCGAAGGGGGCCGCAAGCGCCTGGAAGTGAGAGGCCGACGGCTTGGGTGCGAGTGTCACCATCACCAGGTTGACGATCGGCGCAACTGCGGCAACCCATGCCCACCAGCGCCAGCGAGGCGAAGGTGGTGATCCGGTCGGAGTCAGTAGCGAGACCAAGCCGATGCAGGCCAGCGCCGCCAGGGCGGAGGTCGGGTAGTACGCGGCAACCCAGCCGGGGGCCGGGAGGACGCCGGGCCGAACCACCAGTCCGTAGGGCGCATATCCTGAGATCACCCCGGCCGCTCCGAGGAATACAGCGACGGCCAGCTGGAGCCAGCCCACCGGGTGACCGGGTCGTCGGCGCGCGAGTACCAGTCCCACCGTCGCAGCGCTCATTAGCGCGACGATAAGGAGGGGTGCCAGCGTCATCAGTTCGGGCCGGCCCGCCACGTGCAGCGAGTGATCCAGCCAGATAGTCGCCGCGATGCCGAGCATGGCCAGCACCCACAGCGCCCAAGCCGACGTGCCCGACCACCCTGTTCGGGAACGCAAGGTCAATCCCATGGTCCTTTGCGCATGCACATCACTTCCGAGCGGCGAAGGTCAACTGGCGCGAGCATCCCCCACTTTCGTCACGGAAGCGTTACGGGTTGGGCGTTACAGCTGGGATAGCGAGGCCCATCGCCCTATCTTTGGCCAGAACCCGGCGAACGCGGGCTGCAGTGAAAACCGTGCTCAGGGGCCGAGGGGGTTGATCGCCAGCTGTTCGACCAGCAGCCTGACCCCGGTCAAGAGCAGTCCGAGGATGCTCCACGTGATTAGAACCTTGAACGCGATGTGGCGCGGGGCCAGCGCGGGCGTGCCCGCGTAGCGCACCGGACGGCTCTTGTCGAAAGCCATGAGATCGGCCTCGACGCCGTAGAGGCGGCCCAGTCCGGCTGCGATCTCGATCGCCTGGTCCCCGTTCCTGAAGGTTTCCGGTACGACGAACAACTTTTTCGGGTAGGCGAACTCGCAGCGAAACCCGTGCTCGGCGGGGATGACCCGGCCCCACAGCGAGACCTCCCCAACGACCAGCCGATTCGTATAGATGAAACGGACGATCTTGCGCAGGCTCTCGAGGTCTTTGGCCGCGTAGCAGCCACAGGTGCAGGATGCGTGCGGCGAGGGGTGCGGAACGTGCTTGCGATCGAGTTGTCCCGGAAGCGGCCTGCAGATGGCCGTTTTCGGCGACCTGGGCTCCCAGCGGTCCTCGACCACCGTGGACTTGAGGACACCCTTTTCATCGAGGTTCCAGTAGCGCCAGCCGACGATCGGCGAGACGGCGTCGGGGATGGCCGCGTCGGTCACGTCCTGGCGGGCTCCTTAACGGGCGGCTCGGCAGGTTCGACGATCGGTTGAGGGACCGGGTCTTCCAGGGGTTCGACCACGATGGGCTTGGATTCCTTGCCGATGTCCACTGTCCCTCCCGTAAATCGTGGCTGGTCCGCTAAGTCGGTCGTTCGGAACGGCCTTATTTGTTGCATCTCAGCCGAAGTCTCCGCCTCCGAAATCGCCCCCGCCAAAGTCTCCGCCCCCGGAGTCGCCCGAGTCGCCTCCCCAGCCTCCGAACCCGAACCCGTCACCACCCAGCCTCGAGCCCAGCAGCATGCCCTCGAAGAGCCCAAAGCCCCCGAAGTAGCCTCCGGCCCAAGGCCCGTAATAGGAGGGGGCTCCCCAGTAGGGGGTCGACCGGCCGCCGACCATGACCTCGCGCGAGACGGGCTCTTCGCCGCGCTCCACTCGGAGGGCGTCGTCGGCGCACGCCGGCACCTGGCGCGGGGAACCTCCCGGAGGAGTCCATTCGACGTCCTTGAGCGAGGGGCCGTGGCGGGGGTCGAAGAAGCAGGGGGACCGGCGCTCGGGGGCCGGACGGCCGTCGAGGTGAGCGCGGGCGGATGCCATCGCCCAGCGGCCCTCCTCCAGAGCAGCCGACACAGGCTCGAGGTCCTGTGGCTTCTGCACTCGGTCGAGGTCCGCGCTGGCTCGCTCGTAACAAGACAGCGCCTGGACATAGCTTTCTTTGGCGCGGTCATCCTCCTGGGGCATCTCGACGTCGATCTCGAGGGCCCGGAGGTCCTCACCCAGGGCGACCAAGTCCTCCTCGGCGACGTCGCGCACTTCTTGAAGCCTCTCCGCACTGAGCTGCTGTTCGCGGCGCCGGCGGCGCGTTCGGCTGAGGAGGAAGAATCCCCCGCCAACCAGGACCACTATCCAGAAGAAGCTGATCCCGCCGCCGCTCTCTCCCGGAGGGTTCTGGGCGAGGTTGTCGACGAAGGCGAGCAGCACGGCGGTGGTCCCGCTCCCGCTCTGTGCCCGGGCGGCCTCGTCGGCGAACGCCGGTACTTCTCCTTTGTCGTAAAGCGTGCTTCCTGCGCGTAGCTCGCCCCCCGCGGCAACCGCATACGTGCCCTGATCTCCCTCGGCTGGGCCGAGTAGGGAAACGAGTGTGGTCGGGTCGCCGGCGCTCGCCGGGAATACCGCGATATAGATGGCATCGGCATCAGCTTTGGCGATCGCCGATTCGATCTCCTGCTCCTCAGAGGCGCTAACCTCCGTCCGGGCGTCGGGGTGCACGTAGACGGAGTCGCCTCCGCTCCCCAGCTCTTGGGCGGCGAGTTCGATCAACGCCGCCTGCTGGTCCTGCGCCAGCACAGGAGAGGTGACGAGAAGGAGGACAAGTGTTCCCAACAGCGCTATGACTCTCATAATGGATAGTTTAGTCTCGCCCTCCGATTAGCTGCGCTGTTACACGCCGGTTCCCGATTCTCCCCCTCAGGAACTTCACAGTCACTGAAACTGCGGGCATGCCCGCCGCAAGTACTCCAATTCTTGACCTCCCCGGTTTCGACGACTTCCACGAGCATGACCGAGCTGCTACGGCCACTCTCGTAACGAGATCGGAACGCTGAGGGCACAATGTGCTGACGATGTCCGACCGCAGCCTCATACGCCTGGCCTGGGCCACGTATGGCCTGGTCGCGGCGGCCTTTGTCGGTGCCCTGGCCTTCCTCCTCGTCTTTTTAATCTCCGGAGTGCCTTGGGACGCAGGGCGGACCGTCGGCCCCGTCCTATTCCTCATCTTCCCAACGGTGGGGGTCCTCGTCGCCGCCTCTCAGCCGCGCAATCCGATCGGCTGGATACTGCTTGTGATCGGGGCCGACTGGGGCCTCCTCTCCCTCGCGGACCCCTACATCTGGTACGCCTACGTCGCCGAGCCGGGCTCGCTGTGGCGGCCGGACCTCGTCGTGGCGCTCACCTCCTCGTTGTGCATCCCGGCCGTCGGTCTGATGGGGAGTTTCTTGATCCTGCTGTTCCCGAACGGCAGACTGTTGTCGACGCGCTGGCGCGCGTTTGCCTGGGCCTCAGGTATCAATCTTGCGTTGCAGTTCCTGGTGAATCCCTTCATCCCACTCACGCTTCGGGATATCTCCGCGCAAAATCCAGAAGTGCCTCGAAGCCCCAATCCGCTCGGGATCCAAGCTCTACAGCCCATTGCCGACGCGTGGGAGTTCGGCGTGGTCCTGATTGCGCTCTCGCTCCTCATCTCGGCGGTCAGCCTGGCGCTGCGCTTCCGCCGCTCGCGAGGCAGCGAGAGGCTGCAACTGAAATGGATGGCCACAGCCGGAGCGGTAGTCGCAGTCTTCTTTTTACTCTTGCTCCTAACATCTGTCCTCACGCAAGATCTGAAGGTCAACAACCAGCTGGTGTCACTCTTGGAATCGGTTCTGTCCAATGCCGTAGGCATTGTCTTCCCCCTCATCCCCATCGCGATGGGTATCGCGATCTTGAAGCACCGGCTCTACGACATCGACATCATCATCAACCGGGCGCTGGTCTATGGGGTGCTGACAACCCTGCTGGCGTCGGTCTACGTTGCCGGAGTGGTGGGGATGGGGGGGTTCGTGCGCGGCTTAGGAGGCGACTCGGACAACAGCCTCGTTATAGCCGCCACCACGCTCCTGGTCGCCGGACTCTTCGGGCCTGCGCGCGCCCGCGTCCAGAGATTCATCGACCGCCGCTTCTACCGGCACAAGTACGACGCCGCCAAGACGGTGGAAAACTTCTCGGTCCGGCTGCGAGACGAGATCGACCTCGACGAGCTGTGCACGGACCTGGTGGATACGGTCACGTCCACTGTGCAGCCTGCACAGGTTTCCGTGTGGCTGCGGCCGTCAAGCCCGCCGGGATGAAACCCTCGTGCCGGGTGGACAAGTCCGTCGCGATCATCGACATCCTCGGCCACCTTGGGCGACGAATTCGCAGCCATCCTTCCGCACACCAGCGAGCAGCCACCCAAACGACAGAAGGAGATAAACCGACTCCTCCCTCGCCGCAAGCGAACACATTCACCCCGCTGACCTGCGTAAACGCCCTTACGGAGTCCCTAGCGGCCCCGTATTGCTCATAATGGATAGTGTGCTCCTAACTGGAGCATAAGAACAATAGAACCTCAGGGAGAGTGTGATGGGCTTGATGCAGCGGTTGTCGATGGTCTTCAAGTCGAAGGCCAGCCGGGCTCTCGACAAGGCGGAGGACCCGCGCGAGACGCTTGATTATTCCTATGAGCGGCAGCTGGAGCTGCTCCAGCAGATGCGCCGCGGCGTGACCGATGTGGCGACCTCTCGCAAGCGCGTCGAGCTGCAGGCCGAGCAGCTCCAGAAAACTGCGACCAAGCTCGAGGGGCAGGCCCGCCAGGCACTCGAGCAGGGACGCGAGGACCTCGCCCGCGAGGCCTTGGCCCGGCGGGCGGCGATCTCGACCCAAGCGGTCGATCTGAAGGCGCAGCACGACCAGCTCAAGGG
>JBPCPZ010000061.1:0-4757 GCA_050998655.1 Actinomycetota bacterium | reverse complement strand
GGCGTAGGCGTCTGCGAGGCAGCGCTCGAAGGGCTCTTGGTCGCCCGTCTTCTTGGCGCAACGAAAGCGCCGCCCGGCCTCGGCCTCGGCCCGGTTGACGATCGGCACCCCGACATGAGGCTCCAACAGCAGGTTGATCGAGATCATGCCGAGCTCGTCCCGGTAGCTGCGAGCCCTGCGAGCGTCGTGCTGGCGCGAGGCCAGCCCCCGGTGCTGCTCGGCTTCCAGGACGAGTCTTCTCGACCTTCTCCCTGAGCGTCTGGAAGGACTCCTCTTGGGCCACCCGCAACAGTTGTGTCGAGGAGCCGGGGGAGGCCTGCTCGGCCTTGGCGATCTCGCTAGCCTGATCCAAGGAAATCTCGCCCGACTTGAACGCCTCTCGGACTTCGTCGGCCGACTTCAAGGAGTTTCCGGTGTCCACCGCCGCCTTGGCCTTGCCCACAGACACTCCGGTGGTTCGTGCCACCATCTCAGCGTCGTCGAGCTTTGCCGCTAGCATGGTCTCGCCGTAGGACACCAGCTTCTTGGCCTTGGCGTAGCGAGACAGAAGTTCCCGCACCGCAGGGGCGTCCAGCACCTCTGGCTCGAGATCGATGTTGGACCTCTCGATCTGCCTAATCGCCTCGTCCATCGCAATGAACTCCATGGGAGTCACTATGACAGGGGGCTGTGACAAGAACGGCCCAGAATCGGGTCCCTGTATGAAGATTCTCAAACTAATTTCTTCCCATGCACTACCCTTTTGCATGAGGACATAAGGGAGACGGATGGCCGACAAACTGACGGACAAGCTGTGGGGTGAAATCGAGAGCATCTACAAACAGATACTCGAGCATCCTTTCCTGCGCGGTCTTACCGATGGAAGCCTCGACCAAGAGTCTTTCCGTTTCTACGTCGTGCAGGATGCACTCTACCTTCGCGAGTATGCGCGCACGCTTGCGATCTGCGCCGCCAAGGCTCCCGAAGATGAGTCCATTCAGCTGTTCGCGGAGCATGCCGCCGGGGCCATCGCGGTGGAGCGAGACTTGCACAGCAGCTTCCTCGATGACTTCGGATTATCGGTGGAAGAGGTGCGCACCACACAGATGGCACCCACCACGCTTGCCTACACCTCCTACTTGCTGGCGGCGGCGGGTCGCGGCTCGTTTGCGGAGGCTCTCGGAGCAGTGCTTCCCTGCTACTGGATTTACTGGGAGGTAGGTAAGGTGCTCGCCGAACACGGCTCTCCCAACCCGCTTTACCAACGGTGGATCGACACCTATGGAGGAGACGAGTTCGCTGCAATAGTCCGTACGGTATTGGAGCTCACCGAGCGCGTCGGTAAAGGATTGAGCTCTGATGAGGAAGCGAGGGTCACAGAGCATTTCGTGGCGACATCCCGGTACGAGTGGATGTTTTGGGATGGTAGCTGGCGGCGCGAGCAGTGGCCCGTGTGAGCGCTTGGAAGGTTTGTGAATCAAGCAGCGCGGGGAAAATCGTAGGATGTCGGCAAGAGTCGACCTCAAACGAGGATCGACCTATTGAGAAAGGGCGGAGTTCATGGCTAACGAGGACAAGGCACGGAACAAGGGCGAGGAAACCAAAGGCAAGCTGAAGGAGAAGGCGGGCGAGGCCACGAACGACCCCGCGCTCGAGCGACAGGGTCGCAAGGATCAGTCGAAGGCCAATGTGAAGCAGGCCGGCGAGAAAATCAAGGACGCGATCAAAGGCGCCTGACCCAACACAGTTCTTGCGAACGGGCCCAGTCACTTTCGGCGGGCCCGTTCGTCGCGTCTGGTCAGGAGTGCCTGGCTATGTGCGTTCGCGTCGGCGGCGCAGGATGAACAAGATCACGCTCCCGGCCATGAACGCGAATACTCTGTATTCGAAGTAGCGCGTATAGCTCCGGGCGTTCTCCCAGTTGCTTCCCAGCGCATAGCCAATGCCGATCAGGACAGCGTTCCACACCGCCGAGCCCAGCGCGGTGTAGAGGGTGAAGCGGCGCAGGCCCATGCCCGGAGCGCCCGCAGGAATCGACACCACGCTTCTCACCCCAGGAGCAAGGCGTCCGAAGAGCACCACCCGGGCCCGTGACGGTCGAAACGGTCGACCTTGTCGACGTCATCCTCGGTCACCATCAACCAGGTGCCGTTCCTACGCACGAAATTACGCAGCCGGCCCCAGCCGACCCATACACCCAGTGCGTAGAGCGCCAGGGCTCCGCCCACCGCTCCGGCCGTGACCGCTAACAGCGCGACGGTGAATGAGAACTCGCCTCGACCCACGAGAAAACCGGTCAGGGGCAAGATGCGCTCGGAGGGAATGGGAGGAAAGAGGTTCTCCACTGCAATGAGAAAGGCAATCCCAAAAATCCCCCGCGAGGACAGGATGCTGGTCGCCCACGCCGACATGCCCGGCCTCTACCCACCCGAGGGCCTGAAGTAGCCTCAGCGCCATGTCCGACCCCGCCACGCTGAGTCTCGCCGCCGCCGCGTCCGCGCTCGCCCGCGCAGAGCTGTCTGCAACCGAGCTGCTGGACGCGTGCCTACGGCGCGTCGAGCAGCTCGAGCCGGCTGTCCGTGCGTTCGTGACTCTCGACCTCGAGGGCGCGCGAGCGCGCGCCCGAGAGCAGACGTCCCACGATCCGCAGTGCCCCCTCCACGGAATACCCGTCGGGGTCAAGGACCTGATCGACGTCGCCGGTCTCCCAACCACTGCTTCCTCCCGAGTCCTGGCCGGCAATGTCGCCGCTACAGATGCGCCGGTCGTGTCGCACCTACGCCGAGCGGGGGCGATGGTCATGGGAAAGACCAACACTCAGGAGTTCGCCTACGGTGTGGTGAGCGCCCCCACCCGGAATCCCTGGGACCTCGAACGCATCCCGGGCGGCTCCAGCGGGGGATCTGCCGCTGCGGTCGCAGCCGGCATGTGCCCAGGGGCACTGGGCTCCGACACCGCCGGGTCGGTGCGGATCCCGTCGTCTCTGTGTGGGATCACCGGGCTCACGCCACGGCAGCGCGTTGTGCCCATGGCGGGGATCGTGCCGCTGGCGTGGAGCCTCGATGTGTGGGGACCGATGGCGGCCGACGCGGCCTCGGTCGAACTGATGTGGCGGGGCCTGACCGGAGCGGCCCCCATTTCTCCCCGGCTCGAGGGGCTTGTCATGGCTACGCCTTCCTGGGACTCCACTGGGGCCGACTACGAGGTCCTCGAGTTGGTGGACCAGGCAGTCGAGGTACTGTCCCGCCTGGCGCCGCGCTCCGAAGTGGCGCTTCCTGTGTTCACCGACTGGGACCGGCCCCACGGCATCTTCCTCGCTTCGGAGGCATTGACCGCCCACCGGCAGGCGAACTGGTACCCGGATCGCTTAGACGACTACACCGACGAGACGAGAAGCGCCCTGCGCCACGCCGAGAGTTTCACCGCAGTGGACTTCGTGTCGGCCCGGCGCGAGCTGGAGCGGCTCGGCGCTGCGTGGAAGGCGGCGTTGGAGCACACCGACCTTCTCGTTCTGCCCACCACCGAGATGGCCGCACCGCGAGTCGACGAGCTTGGTGCTCTGAAGGGAAAGGGCTTCAGGCCCGAGGTGGCCGTAAACCTGACGAGGCTGTGCCGCCCGACCAACTTCTTGGGCCTCGCTGCGGTGAGTGTCCCCTGCGGGTTCACGCCCACCGGGATGCCGGTCGGCTTGCAGCTGGTGGCTCGAGACGAGGCGACCGCGCTGGGGGCCGCGCTGGCCTATCAAGAGTTGAGTGATTGGCACACGCGCCGCCCGCCGCTCGCCGGGTAGAGGTGTTCGTGCCGGGCATCCGCGGCTTGCTCAGCCCATCAAGAGCCCGAGTCCGAGGGCAAGTACCCCGATGGCCAGAGACGCAGTCCCGGCGTACAGGAGCAGGATGAGTCGGTTGGGTCGAACCGCGTCGCGTCCCATCGAGGACAAGAAGAATCCTGCGGGCATGAGGATGGCGGCGAGCGGCACCCCGTTTCGGGCCGCGATCGCGGCTGGCCCGTCGAGGCCCGCGGCGTCGGCGAAGAGCTGACAAACCAGCGCCAGCGTCACCAGAACCCCGGCATGGGCGTGGCCCGCGCGGGCGAAGGCTTGCTGAAACTCCGTCACCGGGACCCGGCCGCGTACGATTCGCAGCATGTGCGCCCCGCCCCCTTCGATCGCCACGATTGCGACCAACAGGCCCCCGGCGGTCGAGCGAGCCGCATCCGACAATTCCAGCTCCATGGATACCTCCCTCTAGGCAGATAGCGCTACTATCTACAGTGGATACTGCTACTATCTGCTAGGGCTTGTCAAGCCGCATCCATGAGGGAGGGTCTGTGCGCATCTCCGAGCTCAGCCGCACCACGGGCGTGGCGATCCCGACGGTCAAGTACTACCTGAGGGAGGGGCTCCTGGCCCGTGGAGACGCCACCGCGGCCAACCAGGCCGAGTACGGCCCCTCGCATGCTCATCGCCTCCATCTCATCCGGGTCTTGAGGGAGGTTGGAGGCCTGACAGTCGGCCAGATCGCGGCGGTCCTGGCGGCGATCGACGACGAGAGTTTGCCGCGCCACGAGCTGTTCGGCTTGACTCAGCGTGCACTCGCCCCGTCGTCCCAGGAGCCTGTTCCCGCGGAAGTCACGCTCGCTCGGGCCGAGATCGATTCGTTTCTGGCCGATCTTGGCTGGCAAGTAAGCGCCGAGGCACCGGCCCGCACCGCACTCGCCGACGCCCTGATGTCTCTGCGCAAGCTCGGGCGCGACTGCGGAGCGGAGGTGTTCTTGCC
>JBPCPZ010000149.1:0-6076 GCA_050998655.1 Actinomycetota bacterium | reverse complement strand
GACGAGGTGACCAGCGCGCTGGACCCAGAGTTGGTCGCCGAGGTCCTGGATGTCATTCGGGAATTGGCAAAGGGCGGCATGACGATGTTGATCGCCACACACGAGATGGGCTTTGCACGCGATATCGCGGATTTGGTTTGCTTCTTGGACGAGGGTGTGATCGCCGAAAGCGGTGCTCCCGAAGCCATCTTCACCGAGCCCAGCCATCCTCGTACCCGCCAGTTCCTGCAGCGGATCGTCGACGCGGGCCGGCTGTGAGCGACTTGCTTGAGATTGCCGACCCGCTGATATGGGCGACGGGCATCGAAGACACGTTCATCGCGGCAACGGCACCGGGTAAGAGAAGACTGGACGAGTACGAGCTGCAGCAGCATTACGAGCTTTGGCGCAAGGACCTCGATCTGGCGGCGGATGTTGGCTTCGACATGATCCGTTACGGCATTCCGTGGTACAGAGTCGAACCCCATCCGGGGAGCTTTGACTGGAGCTTCACCGACCAGGTCATCCCCTATATGCTGGAGCGTGGCCTCGAACCCATAGTCGATTTGATGCATTACGGGACACCATTGTGGCTCGACGGCGGATTCATATCGCCCGAGTACCCACAGCGCGTTGCAGCATACGCGGCGACCTTCTGCGCTCGCTATCCCTCGCTTCGTTATTACACACCCTTCAACGAGCCTTTCATTGCGGCCGAGCTCTGCGGCCGAGAGGGTCGCTGGCCCCCTGGTCTATCGGGCGACCAGGGGTTCTGCGCTGTGGCGAACGGAGTCTCAAGAGGTGTCGTCCGTACGGTGGAGGCTCTGCGTGCGGAGCGGGCGGACAGCGTGATGGTGCACGTGGAGGCGACCGGGGTTGTGGTCACAGACGAGCCCGAGCTGAGGAAGCGGGCCCAGCTTGACATGGACCGCCACCTCATGACCCTGGAGCTTATTCAGGGCCGGGTGGATCCCAGCCACTTCCTCTATCGATACTTGACCGCCAACGGTGTTACCGACGACGACCTGAGCTGGTACGAGGGAAGTAACGTGTCGGTCGACGTGCTCGGCCTCAACTACTACCCGATGCTGAGCGTTGAGCGCCGCAATAGAGAAGGTCTTGTCGAGCAAGTGTGGGGCGGCGCGCATTACCTCGAAAGAATTGTCCACGAACAATTCGCTCGCTATCAGGTTCCGGTCTTCATCACCGAGACCAGTGCCAACGAGCGCGCGGCCCCCATGTTCTCTGCGGCTCAGACAAATGCGTGGTACGAGGAAACGCGGCCCGACGGTCTGCGTTCACTGTGGCTCGCAGAGGTGGTTCAGAGCGTTGAGCGCATGCGCGCGGCGGGCGTTCCTTTGATCGGACTGACGTGGTGGCCGTTGTACGACCTCGTCAACTGGGACTACCGCGAGGGCACGGGGGCGGTCGAGGACTACCTCGAGCCGATGGGCCTCTACTCTCTGACCATGGACGATGGCATCTTGAAAAGGGAGCCGCTCGCGGTCGCTAGCGAGCTGCAATCTCTCACCGAGTAGTGGGCGAGACCATGCGCGCAGCGCGCTTTCGGGGGAACGGCGACATCGAGGTGGTCGAGGTCGATAGACCCGAGCCCGGTCAGGGCGAGGTCGTGCTGCGGGTCCACTCCTGCGCGCTCTGCGGCAGTGACAGGGACGGCTATCTGAACGGAAGCCCGGTGACCCCAGGCCACGAGGTCTCGGGCGTAATCGACGCGGTGGGAGAGAAGGTTACGCTCGCCCGCGGAACGCCCGGAGTCGTCTATCTGGTTGGCTACTGCGGTCGCTGTTATTGCTGCAGAATGAACCTGACCAACATGTGCATCGACAAGCATCAGATGTACGGGTTTTCAGACGATGGTGGCTTCGCCGACTACATCGTCGTGAGGGCAGACTGCTTCCTCGAAATCGCTAGGGCAGTTCCCCTGGATCATGCCACGGCTCTGCTGGATCTCTACGGAACCACCAACCATGCCTTTCGCCGCGCCGGGGGAGCGGGCTCGAAGAGTGTGTTGGTGGTGGGCTGCGGCCCCATCGGGATCGGCGCCATATCGACGGCGCGCGCCGCGGGCGCCGGAAGAGTGGTCGCCTTGGACGTCGAACCGTATCGGCTGCGTCTCGCGGACGCCTTGGGAGCGGTGGCGCTGGATGCCAGGTCAACCGACGTCGAACAGCGCGTGCTCGAGAACGTTCCCGACGGCTTTGACATAGTAGTCGAGGCGGCGGGGCTCTCGGGCACCCAGCGCCAAGCGATCTCCTTGGCCGCGCCGGGTGGAAAGGTCGTGTTCGTGGCCCATAACCGCGACCCTCTCGAGATCCACGTCTCGACCGAGCTGATCCAAAGTGAGAAGACTGTGCTCGGGTCGGAATATTTCCCCAAGGCCGAGTTCACAGAAAACCTGGCCCTGCTTCTCTCGGGGTCGCTTGATCCGGCCACGATCATCACGCACCGCTTCTCGCTCGACGACATCTCAGACGCTTTTCGTACCTTCATGGGTGGCCAGAGCGGGAAGGTTTTGGTGCAGCCGTGAGGGCTGCCGTCGTCGGCGCCGGCTTCGTCGGCAGGATCCACGCGCGCGCGCTGGGCTCTCATCCCGACATTGAGATCGTCGGGGTGTGTGGCCGCACGCGACCTAAGACCGAGGCACTGGCCACGGAGCTGGGCACGTCTTACTACCTGTCGGTCGAGGACATGCTTGAGCGCGCGGCCCCCGATATCGTGTGCGTCGCAACCGGCAACCGTGACCATCACGACCCGGCGGTGGCTTCTCTTCGAGCGGGGGCGCATGTGTTCTTGGAGAAGCCCATGGCCTTCTCGCTGGATGAGGCGCGCGCGATGGTCGCGGCGGCGGATCAGGCCGGCGTTGCACTCGGCGTGAACTTCAACCATCGTTTCTCGGCCCCCTATCGGAGGGCTCTCGGCTTCTTGAAAGAAGGCTCGCTGGGCGCCGTGGCGTACGTGCTCGTCAAGTTTGCCGGCGACCTCTACAAGGCCCTCAACGATCCTTATTGCATGCTGATAGAGACACAGTGGCACAGCTTCGATCTCATGCGGCTGTTCGGCGGCGAGATCGAACACGTCTCGGCCGAGGGCGCCGACCCGCGCGAGATGGGGGTCTACACATCGGTGGCCGTGACCGTGAAGTACATCAGTGGTGCGGTGGGAACATTGTTGGGGAGCTGGGACAGCTCCTATGCCCACCCCGGCTCACAGCTTCTCGAGGTCTCGGGCACGGAAGGCCGAGTAGTGGTGGATAACGTCGTGGACTCCGTCAGGCTCTTTCACCACGACCGCGACACCTACCAGGAATGGCGTCCGGGAATCTTCGATGCCGACTCCCACGACTTCTGGCGCACGATCGACGCCCATGTGCACGCGTTCGTGGACGCCGTGGCCCAGGGCAAGCCTCCGCCGGTGACCGGCGCCGATGGCCTGCGGGCCCTCGAGCTCACGTTCGAGGCCATCAAGTCCTTGGACTCTTCCCCACGTTGATGGCTACTCCGAGGCAGCAGAGCTAACACTCCAGGCTTCCCGGCAGCCCTTATTGCGTATTGAGAGAGGGACTTCCTTCCAGCATGCTCTCCATAGGTGCGCTAAGGCCTGTTCGTCATAGGGGGGTGTTAGGTGAGGCCAAATCGAGGCACGAGAGGTAGTTCGGCGCTGCGTATGGCGCGAGCGGTCGCGATTGTGGCGATGCTCGGCGTTTCCTGCTCCCCGGCCGGCGGGGCGGGGCGAATTCTCGCAGCACCCCCTGCAGACGGTGGAATCGCCCACAGGTGGTCCCGAGCGCCGAGCGAGAGGACTCATATCCGAGGTAGATATGTCTCGCGGGTAATCGAGGGCGACACCATCGAGGTGCGGGTTGCAGGAGATTCTCGCGACGTCCGGCTGATCGGAATCAACGCCCCGGAGCTCGTCGGAGAGGGTGAGGCGGCCGAGTGCTTCGCGCCCGAGGCCGCCGAGCAAACCAGCCTCCAGCTGGAGGGGGATCGGGTCCGTTTAGAGCTCGACATAGACAAGGAAGATGGCGACGGGAGGCTACTCGCCTACGTCTGGCACAGAGGCAGACTATTCAACAGAGCGCTGGCGAGCGGAGGCTATGCAACCGCTTCGAGCCTGCGGCCCAATACCCGCTACTCCGACCTCTTCGCTCAGGCGCAGAGGACCGCAAAAGCAACCCGCCGGGGGATGTGGGACGCGTGCTTCGCCCCACCCAAGCCCCAACGCAAGCCTAGCCCCAAGCCCAAGGAGAACCGGAAGCACAACAAACGCTGACCATGATCCGGGCAGAAGTCAGTAGATTCCCTGGCCGGTTTCCGGATCGAAGAAGTGGAGATTGCGAGTGTCGATTGCGACCTCGATTCGCTGGCCCACGGCCGCTTCGGTGCGGGCCCCCAGCCTCGCCACAAAAGTCGTCTTGTTCTCGCCGGCCTGAGCTTCGAGCAGTCCCAGCGCCTCTTCGCCGACGTCCTTTGCGATTTCCTTGATCTCCTCCGTCACCACAGGGGCGGCGTCGATCTGGAAGTGCGCATAGACCTCCGCCCCCATGGCCTCGCGCAGTCCGACCGTGACCGGCATGCGGCGGTCCTCAGGGGTGCCGGGCGCCAGTGCTGCGTCCTCGATGTCCTCCGGTCGCATGCCCACCACAACTCTGCGATCCGCATAGCTCTCCAGTGCCGCGTGGCGGCGCAGCGTCTCGGCGTCGACGCCCAGGTCGAAGCCCCCGAATTGCACCGAGTAGCCGCCGTTGGAGCGCCGTAAGTCTGCCTCGACGAGGTTCATTGCGGGAGATCCGATGAAACCCGCCACGAACAGATTTATAGGATGGTCATAGAGACTCTGGGGCGAGTCCACCTGCTGCAGGAGTCCTTTTTTCATGACCGCAACCCGGTCGCCCATCGTCATAGCCTCGGTCTGGTCGTGAGTGACGTACATGGTGGTCACACCGATCCGGCTCTGGATCTGTGAGATCTCCGCGCGCATCTGAACGCGCAGCTTTGCGTCGAGGTTCGACAACGGCTCGTCCATGAGGAAGGCTTTCGGCTCGCGCACGATGGCGCGTCCCATGGCGACTCTCTGGCGTTGCCCGCCGCTGAGCTGCCCGGGCTTCTTGTGCAAGAGCTCGTTGAGTCCCAAAGTGGCGGCGGTGGTGACCACCTTTTCCTTGATGTCGCTCTTGGCCATTTTCTTGAGCTTGAGGCCGTAGGCCATGTTGTCGAACACGCTCATATGGGGGTAGAGCGCGTAGTTCTGAAAAACCATGGCGATGTCCCGGTCCTTGGGCGGGACATCGTTAACCACCCGGTCGCCTATTCGTATCGTCCCGGCGGAGACATCCTCCAAACCTGCGACCATCCGCAGCAGAGTGGTTTTGCCGCATCCCGAGGGGCCTACCAGTACCATCAGAGTGCCGTCTTGGATGTCGAGATCCACCGAGGTCACGGCCTCGGTGCCGTCGGGATAGATCTTGTCAACCTGCTCTATGCCGATTTCGGCCATTCCGCCCCCCTAGGTTTCTCTTTACGCCCACCACATTGCTCCGGTGCCTTCCTTGATCATCAACGACTGCAGCAGCTCGACGGCCTTTGTGAGCCCCTCGTCGATAGACATGAGAGCGTCCTCGTGCTCGATGCTCATCACGTAGTCGTAGCCGACGATCCGCAGCGCGCTGATGATGTCCCGCCACTGTTTGCCCCCCTGCCCGAAGCCCACCGTCCGAAACGACCACGAGCGGTCGATGAGCCGGTCGTAGGGCTTGGTATCGAGCACTCCGTTGGATCGCACGTTGGCCGCGTCTATGTAGGTGTCCTTGGCGTGGACGTGGAAGATGGCGCATGCGCGACCGAGGTCCTTGATCGCTTGGACCGCGTCGATTCCCTGCCAGAAAAGATGGCTGGGGTCGTAGTTGGCGCCAATCTGATCGCCGACGGCGCTGCGCAGGCGCAGCAGGGTCTCGGGATTGTAGACGGGAAACCCCGGATGCATCTCGAAGGCAATCTTGACTCCATGGTCGCGAGCGACCGCGGCCTCTGTGGCCCAGTAGGGGATCAGCTTCTCGTCCCACTGCCACTCGAGCACC
>JBPCPZ010000141.1:0-16242 GCA_050998655.1 Actinomycetota bacterium | reverse complement strand
CTGGGGCAGGGGCGGGAGAACGCCAAGGCCTTCTTGGCCGACAACCCCGACATCGCCACCGAGATCGAGCTCAAGATAAAGGACAAGCTCGGTCTGCTGGAGGGAGCCGATCCGGAGCCCGCCGAGCCCGCCGACGCACCACCGGTGTGAGGACATCGATCACGACGGCGCCGGGCGCCGCCGTGAGCCGGGGCATGGTCGCGGCCGGGCGTCTGCTGTCCAGGCGTGGTTACTTCGAGCACGAGCTTCGCAACCGGCTGCTTAGGGCCGGCCACGACGCAGACGAGGTGGAGGCGGCTCTGGAGCGCCTCAGGACCCTCGAGCTTCTCGACGACGCCGCGCTGGCGTGCTCCTGGATCGAGGAGCGCACGCGAACCAAGCCTCGGTCTCAGCAGGCGTTGCGTCGGGAGCTCGAAGACAGGGGCGTGGACCCCGAGGTCGTGGACCAGGCACTGATGTCCTGCGCCCCGGACGACGTCGCTCAGGCTCGGGCCCTGGCGACCGCTGCGGTGGGCCGCATGGCGGGGCTTCCTCTGGAGGTCCAGGCGCGGCGTCTGCGTGGACGCCTGCTGGGCCGTGGCTTCGAGACCGAAATTGTGGCCGAGGCGGTCCGGGCCGTCCTTCCTCCCGAAGAGTGGGATTGACCCTTAGGGTTGGCCGAAAGGTGCCGTGAGCTTGCCGGGACTGTGCTCCGCACGCCCTACCCCTTGCCGCCACCCCACTCACATCGATGGTCACGACCACAAAGCGGTCCCTCGACTCGACCCGCCTCGGCCTGCCGGCGGATCTTCGTTTGTGGTGTACATGAGTTCGCAAGGTGCGTACGATGGGGGAGAACGATTATTGCGGTTATCTACCAGAACTGGTGCGAACGAAGCGAGCGATCGAACTTGACACCGTACGAACACACCGCTGCCCACCCAAGTCGGGTGGGCACTGAACGGTTGAATCGCCGGCGGGGACCGGCCTGCTAAAAAGGCGTCCTTAACCCCTGCCGTCCCTAGTTCACTCAGCTCGTACCGCTCGCACCTGGGGGAGCGCGGCCCGGGAGGGTCGGCGCGCCCCGGCTCATGAAAGGAGCGAGCGATGGACATCCTCATCGGTGTCGTCGTCGGGCTCCTCTTGGGTGCAGGCGGTGGCTACTTCTATCGCAAGGCGAGCGCCGAGAAGGCGCTCGGATCGGCCGAGCTCCAGGCTCAGACGATCGTTGCCGGGGCGCAGAAGGAAGCCGAGCATGCACGCCGGGAGGCGCTGGTGGAGGCGAAGGACGAGGTCTTCCGGATGCGCTCGGAGGCCGACTCAGAGCTCAAGCGACAGAGATCCGACTTCGAGCAGAAGGAAGAGCGGCTGTCGCGCCGGGAGGGCACCCTCGATCAACGGGCCGACACACTCGACCGCAAGGAAACCGCGATCGAAGGCAAGGAAGGGGAGCTCAAGGAGCGACACCACTCCTTGGAGGAGCTGCAGGAGAAGGCCCGTTCCGAGCTCCAGAGTGTCGCCGCGATGACTCAGGAGGAGGCCCGTGGCCGGGTCATCGAGGGCATCGAAGGGCAGGCCAAGCGCGACGCGATGGTGATCGTGAGAGACATCGAGGCGGTGGCGAGGGAGGAAGGGGAGCGCCGGGCCTGCAAGATCATCGCGATCTGCATGCAGCGGATCGCCTCCGAGCTGACCAGTGAGGCGACGGTGACCACGGTGACCCTGCCTTCAGAGGACATGAAGGGTCGCATCATCGGGCGCGAGGGCCGCAACATCAGGGCCTTCGAGGCCGCCACCGGGACCAACATCATCATCGATGACACCCCCGAGGCGGTGGTCCTGTCGTGTTTCGACCCCATCCGACGGGAGATGGCCCGGCTCACGCTCGAGAAGCTGGTCGGGGATGGGCGGATCCAGCCCGCCCGCATCGAGGAGATGCATGACAAGTCCAAGGCCGAGGTCGAGCGTGAGATCCGTGAGGGCGGCGAATGGGCGGTTCTCGAGACAGGGATCACCGACATGCATCCCGAACTGGTGAGGGTTCTCGGCCGCCTCAAGTTCAGGACCTCCTACGGGCAAAATGTCCTGCGCCACGTGGTCGAGGCCTCCCATGTGGCGGGCATGATCGCCGCCGAGCTCGGTACCGACGTGGCGCTCGCGCGGCGGTGCACGCTTCTTCACGACATCGGCAAGGCCGTCACACATGAGGTCGAGGGCTCTCACGCTCTAATCGGAGCGGAGATCGCCCGGCGCTTGGGTGAGTCGGGCGAGGTCAACCACGCCATCGAGGCTCACCACAACGAGGTCGAGCAGCGCACGATCGAAGCGGTCATCACCCAGGTCGCCGACGCCATCTCAGGGGCCCGTCCCGGAGCGCGCCGGGAAACGCTTGAAACGTATGTGAAACGACTCGAACGCCTCGAGCAGATCGCCATGGAGTTCGAGGGCGTCGACAAGGTCTATGCGATGCAGGCCGGAAGAGAAGTTCGGGTCATGGTGAAGCCGGGCTCGGTAGACGACCTCCAGGCCGAGGTCATCGCTCGTGACATCGCCAAGAAGGTCCAGGAGGAGTTGCAGTACCCAGGCCAGATCCGAATCACAGTCATCCGCGAGCTGCGCTCGTCCGCCTACGCGAAGTAGTCTCTGGTCACATGACTGCAAACAAGGGCGACCCGGCCGCAGGGCAAGCCACCTACTACATCCGTACGTTTGGTTGCCAGATGAACGAGCACGACTCCGAGCGCATGGCGGGGATGCTCGAGCGTGAGGGATACGTGCGGGCGTCCGGTCCCGGAGACGCCTCGGTGGTGCTGTTCAACACCGGCTGCATCCGGGAGGGCGCGGACCAGCGCCTTTACGGCAACCTCGGTCACCTGAAATCCGTAAAGGACAGAAGGCCCGAACTGCGGATCGTGGTCGGAGGATGCCTTGCGCAAAAAGACAAGGAGCTGATCCAGCGCCGCGCGCCCTACGTCGACGTCGTCGTCGGCACGCATAATCTTGCTAGCCTCCCGCGCTTGTTGCGGGACTCCAAAGAGGGGCCTTCGTTCGAGATTCTAGAGCAGACTGAAGTGTTTCCCTCGGCGTTGCCGACTCGCCGCTTCTCTCCGTGGCATGCGTGGGTGTCGATATCGATCGGTTGCAACAACTCCTGCACCTTCTGCATCGTTCCGGCCGTTAGGGGCAAGGAGATCTCCCGCCGCACAGGCGACATTGCGAGCGAGGTCGAAGCGCTGGTTGCAGACGGCGTCATCGAGGTGACGCTGTTGGGCCAGAACGTCAACTCATACGGCCGCGACCTCGACGGCACACCGTTGTTCGCAAAGCTCTTGCGCGTATTGGACGATATCGAAGGCCTCGAAAGAATTCGCTTCACGAGCCCTCACCCCAAGGACTTCAAGGCGGATACGGTTGCAGCGATGGCCGAGTGCGAACGCGTTTGTGAGCACATCCACCTACCGCTGCAGTCGGGATCAGACTCGTGCCTGAGGCGCATGAAACGCGCCTATACACGGGCCAAGTTTCTCGACAAGGTCGACATGGTACGGGCCGCCATCCCCGACATCGCCATCACCACGGACATCATCGTGGGCTTTCCAGGAGAGACGGAGGCAGAGTTCGAAGACACGCTCTCGTTGGTCGCACGGGCGCGCTTCGATCAGGCCTACACCTTCCAGTACTCTCCCCGACCCCTGACCGCGGCCGCGGAGATGCCCGGGCACCTCCCCAAGGAGATCGTGCAGGAACGCTTCGAACGGCTTGTCGCCCTGCAGGAGGAGATTTCGGCGGAGCAGAACGGGCGCTTGGTGGGGCGCGTCGAGGAGGTGGTCGTCGAAGGGCCCAGCAAGCGCGATCCCTCGCAGAAAAACGGACGCACTCGCACCAACAAACTTGTGATCTTCCCTGCCGAAGACATCTGTGAGGGGTCCCGCCGCAGCGTCCTGGTGACGGGAGCGCGCGCACACCACCTCAAGGGCGAGTTGGTTTCCCACCCCCCTCTGCGCTTGCCCATGCTCAAGGCCTCTGCGCCCGCGTGAGCGGGGGCCGGTGGCGGCCGCCATCGTGCCGCACGCACCGCTGCTGGTAGGAGGGCTTCATCCCGAAGGCTTCGAGGAGCCTTGTGGCTCCGTTGTAAGAGCCGTACGGTCTCTCTCGTGGGGTGAAGCCGAAGCGGTCGCGGTGGTCTCTCCACACGGTGCCGTGCCGGGGGTTTATGCCAGGGTGGAGGGATCTCTGAGGGGGTTCGGGCCCGCCATCGACGGCGGTCGGCCGGGCGGTGAGGGGATCGCCAAGGAGCTGGCTGCGGCGACTGGCCTGCCTCTGCTGGAAGGTCCCTGTGATCACGGTGTGCTCGTCCCCGCTCTGCTCGGCTGCGCTCCGGGGCTGGAGCTGGTCGGCGTCTCACTGGGGGGAGGCTCAGGACCCGAGGGGACGAGTGAGGCGGGTGCCGTCGCCCTCCTGGCTCCGGCCCTCGAGAGCTTCGACGGGCGTGTGGGGTTCGCCGCCAGCGCGCATTCCGGCGCCGCGCTGTCGGCCTCCGCTCCTCTGACCGAGCTCGAGGGAGCCGTGGAGGCGGAGGCCGCCTGGGTCGCCGCCCTTCGCTCGGATGTGGGTTCGTCTGAGGCGGAGACAAGAAGGCTCGCACGCGTGGCAGGCTCGTGCGGGGCCGGTCCTCTGGGGGTGCTGGCTGCGCTCGGCCGGGGGCGAGCGGCGGCGTTCCACGCTTATGAGCGGCCGTTCGGCGTGGGTTACGTGGTGGCCTCGGTCCCCGGGTGAGCGGCGTTCCGGCTGTGGCCGCCCTGGTGGGGCCCACCGCGATAGGAAAGAGCCAGGTGGGGGCCGCGGTGGCCGAGCGGCTTCACGCGGAGATCGTGTCGGTGGACTCGATGCAGGTCTACCGGGGGCTCGACGCCGGCACCGCCAAGCCCCCTCCCCGCCTGCGCGCTGCGGTGCCCCACCACCTCATCGACATCGTCGAGCCCTCACACGAGCTGTCGGTGGCGGAGTTCCAGTCACGGGTGCGCGCCGCGATCGCAGACATCTCGGAGAGGGGCAAGCTGCCGCTGCTCGTGGGCGGCTCCGGCCTGTACTTTCGAGCCGCGGTGGACGATCTCAGCTTCCCCCCTCGGTCCGACGAGGTCAGGCGGGCCCTCGAAGCCGAGGCCGTGACGGTTGGAAACAGCGCCATGCATCAACGCCTGGCTGCCCTCGACCCCGCCGCCGCAACTCGCATCGAGAGCTCGAACCGGCGCCGGGTGGTGCGGGCGCTCGAGGTCATCGAGCTCACCGGCCAGCCTTTCTCAGGCAGCTACTCCTGGGACGGCTACTCGAGTGTCTACCGCCTGGCGGTGGCGGGCCTCGAGCTCGATCGAGCTCGCCTGCGTGAGCTCATCGCGGCGCGCGTCGAACGCATGCTCGCTCGGGGCCTGGTGGCAGAGACGCGCGAGCTCGCGTCGAGCAACCTGTCTCTCACCGCTCGACAGGCGCTCGGCTATCGTCAGGTCCTCGAGGCGCCCGACGCGGCCCCCGATGAGTTGCGGGACAGGATCGTCGCCGCTACTGCTCGCTTCGCTCGCCGCCAGGTGACATGGTTCAAAGCCGATCCGCGCGTCGACTGGTTCGACGCCTCCTGCGAGGATCTCGTGGAAAGGCTCATAGGTCACTTTCGCTTGCGCCTGCGGTTACCTTAGGTCGATGGCTAGACTCGAATTTGTGAAGTATCAAGGGATCGGCAACGACTTCGTCATGCTTTCGGACCCGCACGACGAGCTGAAGCTGACGGCGGATCTGGCTGCTCGCTTATGCGACCGGCGCTTCGGCATCGGCGCGGACGGCGTCATACGAGTGGCGCCGGGGCGCGACGGTGCAGAGCTGTTCATGGACTATCTCAACTCGGACGGCTCGACCGGCGAGATGTGCGGCAACGGTATTCGCTGCCTGGCGTTGTTTGCGCGTCACGAAGGACTGTCGACGTCCGAGCGAATCGTGGTCGGCACCAGAGCGGGGGACAAGGTCGTCGAGATCTCAGGCGAACACGTGCGCGTGGACATGGGGCCCCCGATATTCCAGCCCGAGCTGATACCGGTGAGATGGGACGGCGCGGATGCCCTTCACATCAAGCTCGACGTGGACACAGACGTCATCAGCGATGACGTCGTGGAGTTGACGTGCCTGTCGATGGGAAACCCTCACGCAGTGTTGTTCACCTCGGAAGTTGGGTCCGCTCCGGTCCGCACACTGGGACCGGTGCTCGAACGTCATCCGGCTTTTCCCCAGGGAACCAACGTGTTGTTCGTCGATCCGGGTTCGTCCGCAGAGATTCACATGCGTGTGTGGGAGCGAGGTTCCGGCGAGACGCTTGCATGTGGGACCGGGGCTTGCGCGGCGGCGGTTGCGAGCCGGCTGCTGGCCGGTGCTCCCGAGCAGGTGACCGTGGCTCTGCCCGGCGGTCGGCTTCGCGTCGAATGGAACGGGACCGTAGAGTGTGAGCGCTCTGTATTCATGACCGGTCCGGCACAGCGCAGCTTTGCCGGTGTAGTCGAGCTCGAGGCCGGCTGAGTGCACACGGCCGCTCGCATCGACCGGCTGCCGCCCTACCTGTTTGCCGAAATCGATCGCAAGGTGGCCGAAGCCGTGGCTAAGGGCGCGGACATAATTTCGTTCGGCGTGGGAGACCCCGACCTGCCGACTCCGGATCACGTGGTGGAGGCGTTGCGCGATGCGGCCCTCGATCCTGCGACCCATCGATATCCTTCGTACGTTGGGATGCCCGAGCTGAGGTCTGCGATAGCGGGTTTCTATGAGCGTCGGTTCAAGGTCTCTCTCGATCCCGACAACGCCATCCAGCCGCTGGTAGGCATCAAGGAAGGCATCTTCCATCTCCCGGTGGCGTTCGTTGATCCGGGGCAGGTCGCGCTGATACCCGATCCCGCCTACCCGGTGTACGAGACCGGCACTCTGCTGGCCGGGGGCGTCCCGTACCTCGTCCCGTTGCGGGCTGAGAACGATTTCCTGCCCGATCTCGGCTCGATCCCTGAAGACGTGCTCACAAGAGCCTCGGTGCTTTGGCTCAACTTTCCGGGCAACCCGAGCGCGGCTACGGTCGAGCGACCATTCTTCGAGGAGGCAGTTGACTTCTGCATGCGCCACGACCTGCTTCTGGCGCACGACGCCGCCTATGCGGAGATCACCTACGACGGCTACATCGCCCCCAGCGTGCTCGAGGTAGAGGGGGCCGAGGAGTGTGCGGTCGAGTTCTACTCGCTCTCCAAGACCTACAACATGACGGGCTGGAGGATCGGTTGGGTAGCAGGAGCTCCGGTGGCGATCGAGGCCCTCAAGAGGCTCAAAACCAACATCGACTCCGGCATCTTCGATGCGGTGCAGCGCGCCGCAATCGCCGCCCTCGAGGGCCCGCAAGATCAACTTATTCACACCATCGAGCGCTACCGTGTTCGCCGAGATCTGTTATGTGAGGGACTTTCTTCGATGGGGATCGAGGTGACACCGCCGCGTGGATCGATCTATCTGTGGGTGCCGGTGCCGCCGGGGCACTCGTCGGAGTCGTTTGCTACTTTCCTGTTGGATGAAGCGGCGATCGTCGTCGCTCCCGGCAACGGGTACGGGCCTTCAGGTGAGGGCTTCGTGCGCTTTTCATTGACCGTCGCCGATGACAGACTCGCCGAGGGTGTCGAACGCCTCCGCAGGGTGGTCGCCTGATTCCCGCCTTACCCACGCGCCCCGAGCGCGAGCGAGCGATCCTGGTCGCTGCGATTTTCGGTGACACCTCGCTCGAAGAGGCGGAGTGGTCCCTCGACGAGCTCGCGGCGCTTGCCGACACCGCCGGCGCCGATGTTCTCGATCGTCTGACGCAACGGCGCGATCGACCGGATCCCGCGACGTACGTGGGGCGAGGAAAGGCCAAGGAGGTCGTCGACGCCGCCCTTGCCTTGGATGCGGGGATGGTGATCTTCGACGACGAGCTGACCCCCGCGCAGGGCCGCAACCTGGAGGAGCTTGCCGGCGTCAACCCCTTAGCCGAGAAGGGTCTCAAGATCATCGACCGCACGGGGTTGATTCTCGACATCTTCGCCCAGCACGCCCGCTCCTCTGAGGGCAAGCTACAGGTAGAGCTAGCCCAACTCGACTACAGGCTTCCGCGGCTGAGGGGTTGGGGCGAAGTGCTGTCCAGGCTCGGGGGTGGCATCGGGACTAGGAGGGGGCCGGGAGAGTCCGCTCTCGAGGTCGAACGCCGAGCCATCGTGAGGCGTATCCAGCGCGTCAAGGACGATATCGAGGAGCTCTCGCGCAGGCGCAGGCTCAAACGCAAGGCCCGCAATCGCTCAGGGACCACGATCGTGGCTCTGGTCGGATACACCAATGCCGGAAAATCGACGCTTCTGAGCAGGCTCACAGACTCTAAGGCTCTGATCGAGGATCGGCTCTTCTCGACACTTGATCCTGTCACGCGACGCCTAGCGCTGCCTGCGGGCAGGGACGCGTTGCTCACCGACACCGTGGGCTTCGTCCAGAAGCTCCCGCACCAGCTCGTGGAAGCGTTCAAGTCCACGCTCGAGGAGGTGGGGGAGGCGGACCTGTTGCTGCACATCGTCGATGCGACCAGAGCGCCGGAACGCCAGATCTCTGCGGTTCAGACGGTCCTAAAAGAGATCGGCGTGGCGGACAAACCGAGTGTCATCGTCATGAACAAGACTGATGTTCTCTCGGCGCCCGAGCTGGCAACGCTCCAAGCGCGTCATCCGGAGGCGGTGTTTTGTTCCGCCGCCGAGCAACGAGGCTTGGTCGAGCTGCTGGCTCGCGTGGCGGAGGAGCTGTCGCGCCTGAGTATCGAGGTCTCGCTGGAGGTGCCGTTCGGGCGCGGGGATGTGGTCGCCCGCCTCCACCAGGAGGCAGAGGTGGTCAAGGAAAACTATACAGAGGATGGCGTCCATATCGTGGCGCGTCTCGCCCCCGGCCTGCTCGGCGAAGTCCGCCCCTATCTAGCACAGCAGTAGCAATGGGCGCAGCGGCCAGCGCGCTGCGGTGGCCCGCCTATGACGCACTCGCTGGAACGACTCGGTCGATCTAGCCTAGACTCCCGCGGATGAAAATGTGGATGAAGACCTCAGCAGGTGCGCTTCGGGTGTGCGGTGTGGTGCTTGCCTTGTGTCTCTTGGCAGCCGGACCGCACATCGAAACCGGTTCGGCAGCGCCGCGACGAAGTGGGCCAAACGTGATTGTGATCGTGACCGACGATCAGCGCAAGGGTACGATGTCGGTTATGCCGAGAACCCGGCGATGGTTCCAAGGCTCAGGTGTTACTTACAAAAGCGCGTGGGCCCCCACTCCCTTGTGCTGTCCGGCACGCTCCTCGATCTTCACCGGCCAGTATGCACACAATCATCTCGTTCGCAACAACGACCCTGGGCAGGTGAACAATCTTCAACAGCGCCACACTATTCAGTTCCTTTTGAACAGGGCTGGCTATCGTACGGGTATGGTCGGAAAGTATCTGAACTGGTGGGACCTCAATCAAGCGCCGCCGCACTTCGACCGCTACTCGCTTTCCGGCACCAACCAGTACTACGATTCAATGTGGAACCTCGACGGAGAGTTGGTTACTCATCATGGTTACTCGACACGCTTTCTGAAGCGCAGGGTGTTGGAGTTTCTGCGCGAGGCCGAGAAGGACGACGACCAGAGACCATGGTTCCTCTATGTTGCCACGCGTGCTCCGCATGCTCCCGCCAACGCGGAGCCTCGCTACGAGAGAGCTCCCGTTCCTCCCTGGAAAGGGAACCCGGCAGTCTTCGAGACTGACCGTACCGACAAGCCTCCACACGTGCAGGCCGACGTCGGCAAGTTCTGGCATGCACGCCGTCATCGGAATGCGCAGCTTCGCTCGCTGATGTCGGTCGATGACTTCGTAGAGGACCTTCGATTAGCTTTGGGCAAGTTGGACGAGAAGAGATCCACACTTGCGTTCTACGTTTCGGACAACGGCGAGCAATGGGCTGAGCATGGAGTAACTGGCAAGGGGGCTGCATACACCGGGTCGATCGAGATCCCGATGCTTGCCCGGTGGCCCGGACGACTTCCCGTCGGGAAGAAGGACAAACGGATGGTTACGCTTGTCGACATTGCCCCCACGATTCTCGACGCAGCGAACGTCACGCCGACACATGTTCTGGATGGAAGGTCGTTGCTCGACGGGTCGTGGAAGAGGGACGCCTTGCTATTCGAGTACTGGAATCAGTTGCGCCGACCCGAGCGTCCCAACTGGGCCTCGCTACGAACGAGCAAAGCTCAGTACACCGAGTACTTCGACATCGATGCGCAGAGGGTCGTCTTTCGCGAGTACTACGACCTTCTCTCGGATCCGTGGGAATTGGAGAACACGCTGGCGGACTTCAATGCAAGCAACGATCCCGATATCGGTCGCTTGTCTGCGCTGCTCAACCGCTATAGGCACTGCAGAGGCCCCAGTTGCCCCTGACTTCAGCTCTCTAATCCACGGGCCGAACATCGGATCCCCGCTCACATCATACGGGCGCCCCCGAGGCGACAAGGGAGACGGGTCAGAGTGTTCTCAGGACCCCCACTACCCTGCCCAGCACCTCGGTTCCCTGGGGCGCCTCGAATGGCTCGAGGTCCTCATTGGCCGGCTCGAGCCATACTGCCGAGCCGCGATGGCGGATGGTTTTGATCGTCGCCTCGGGTGCGTCCGAATACTCGTTTGGTACCATTGCGGCCACGATTTGTCCCGAATGGGCGGTCGGCTGTTGGCGGACGATCACGTAGTCCCCGTCCAGGATCCCGGCATCGATCATGGAGTCTCCGGAGACCTCGAGCATGAAGACGTTGCCGTCGCCGACGAGGTCGGCGGGCAGCGGGTAGACCTCTTCGACGTTCTCCTCGGCCACGATAGGCGTGCCCGCCGCGATCCGCCCCAAAAGCGGTACCGAGCGAGTAGGGCGCCGCTCGCGAGCCAGGCCCGTATCGGGGTCGAACCGCAGCTCGATTGCACGAGGTTTCGTGGGGTCAATGCGCAGGTAGCCCTTGCGCTGGAGGGCCTGGAGGTGAGAGTGCACAGTCGAGCTGGAGGCGAGACCCAGGGCGCTGCAGATCTCTCGAACCGATGGTGGGTAGCCCTGGTGAGCGATTGCCTCGGCGATGTAGCCGAGCGTTTGTCTCTGGCGCTCCGTAAGCCCTTCGGCCATCTCAGTCACTCCCTCGCTAGGTGTCGCCGTCTCGCCCTGACTTCGGGGCCTCGAGCAACCTGCGCCCCGCCACTGTAGCGCGCCTCGCCGCCCTTCAGGGAACGTCTGTTCGATACCGGCACTTGCATGCGAACATACGTTCGTTCTAACATATCGAACATGTGTTCGGAGGGATTTGTGGGCCGGCCGATCTTGGACCTGTCACACCCCCTCGCTACCGTCGTCCGAACGATGCCGACCACGGGAAGAGTGGCGGCCATGACAGAGGAGGTTAGCAATGGCGCTCCGCAGTGACGATCTCGTCTCCCCAGTCGAGGAGGCGGTGGTCTACAGACTCCCGGCCTCGGCCGGGCGACTTAGGAACGCCGCTGCGAGAGTGCTGGCGCCGGTTCTCGTGGTGGTTGTCCTGGCCCTCCTGCTGTGGTCTTCCACTCGACCTCAGCACTTCACGACCGGCTCCCGGCCCGGGACTCCGGCGGTGGTCGTGGTGAACGAGGGGCAGACGCTGTGGGAGATGTCCCAGCGCTATGCCCCGCTGGGGGTTGACTGGCGGGCATATGCCGACGCAGTGGTGGATCTCAATGACCTTCAAGGTCCTCTGCAGGCGGGCGAACGCCTGCGGCTGCCGCGTTGAGCCTCGCAGGGAGGGGCCGCCGATTTTCTAGTCGATTTCCCTCCATTTCTGTCCCAGAAGGCTTGACTAGGCGGCAACAGAGGCGTAATTTCATCCTTTTTCTTCCCCACATATTGTGGCGGTCCGGTCTCTGTACCACCATATCTGGTGTAGAGGCCGTGGATTTGGGATAATCAGTGGAGGCGCCCAAGCTCTCTGGGCGTTGGTCGGAAAGGGGTATTGAGCGTGTCTCAGGGATCTCACACGAAGGTCACGTCCTCGGACGAACTCGAGCTGTCGCGCCGTTTTACTACTGCAGGACGGCACCCTTACGACGACGTCGAGTGGGAGCTACGGGATGCGGTCATCCGCAACTATCGGACGGGCGAGGTGGCGTTCGAGCAGAAGGATGTGGAGATCCCCAAGCAGTGGTCGCAGAACGCCACCAACATCGCCGCCCAGAAGTACTTCCGCGGCTCGCCCGGAACCCCTCGGCGCGAGCACTCGGTCAAGCAGATGATCGACCGGGTAGCCAACCGTTACACCGAGGAGGGCCTGGGTCGGGGCTACTTCTGCGACGAAGCCGAGGCCCGGGTGTTCCAGGACGAGCTCATGCACCTGCTCGTCACCCAGAAGGCCGCCTTCAACTCTCCGGTGTGGTTCAACGTCGGCTGGCGGCCGAAGGGGGAGGAACAAGTCGCCGCGTGTTTCATCCTGTCGGTCGAGGACGAGATGAGTTCGATCCTCAACTGGTACGTCGAGGAGGGCACGATCTTCAAGCACGGCTCGGGCTCGGGCTTGAACCTCTCCAAACTTCGTTCCTCCAAGGAGCACCTGCGCTCGGGCGGGACCGCCTCCGGGCCGGTGTCGTTCATGCGGGGGGCGGACGCTTCGGCGGGGACGATCAAGTCGGGGGGCGCCACCCGGCGCGCCGCCAAGATGGTTGTTCTCAACGTCGATCACCCCGATATCAAAAACTTCATCTGGTGCAAGGCGCTCGAGGAGCGTAAGGCCCGGGCGCTGCGAGAGGCCGGCTTCGACATGGACCTCGACGGCAAGGACTCACATTCGATCCAGTATCAGAACGCCAACAACTCGGTTCGCGTCACAGACGAGTTCATGAACGCAGTGCTCGAGGGAGCCGAGTGGGAGCTCAAGGCCGTGACTACCGGCGAAACACTCGAGACGTTGCCGGCCCGGGACCTGTTCCACGATATTGCCCAAGCGGCGTGGGATTGCGCCGACCCGGGCATGCAGTACGACACGACGATCAACGACTGGCACACGTGCCCGAACTCGGGCCCGATAACCGCAAGTAACCCTTGTTCCGAGTTCCTTCATGTCGACAACTCATCCTGCAACCTGGCGAGCTTGAATTTGCTCAAGTTCATCGACGAGCAAGGCCACTTCGACGTCGACGGCTACAAGCATGCGGTCGAGATCATGTTCCTCGCGCAAGAGATCTCCGTCGGCTTCGCGGCTTATCCGACCGACAAAATCACAGAGAACTCCCATCGCATGCGCCAGCTCGGCCAGGGCTACGCGAACTTGGGGGCGCTGTTGATGTCGGAAGGACTCGCCTACGACTCGGACGAGGGGCGAGCGTGGGCGGGGGCGATAACGGCCCTGATGACCGGGCACTGTTATGCAACCTCGGCCAAGGTCGCCAAGCGCGTGGGAGCGTTCGACGCCTTTGAGCAGAACCGCGAGCCGATGTTGCGGGTGATGAACAAACACCGTGACGCGGCCTACCAGATCCCCGACGCGCTCGCAACGGACGACCTCGTGCAAGCGGCCCGCCGGGCCTGGGACGAGGCGCTGGAGTTCGGCGACAAGCACGGATATCGCAACTCCCAGGCCACCGTTCTTGCTCCGACTGGCACTATTGGATTGCTCATGGATTGCGACACCACCGGCATCGAGCCCGACCTCGCCCTCAAGAAGGTCAAGAAACTGGTCGGGGGCGGCACGATGTCGATCATTAATCAGACGGTGCCGCGAGCTCTCCGCAAGCTCGGCTACAACGACGAGCAGATCGTCGACATCATCGCCTACATCGACGAGAACTCGCATGTCATTGAAGCACCGCATCTGCAAGAGGAGCACATGGACGTGTTCGACACCGCCATGGGCGAGCGGTCCATTAGCTACCTCGGGCACCTCAAGATGATGGCGGCGGCGCAACCCTTCCTGTCCGGTGCGGTCAGCAAGACCGTCAACGTGCCGGAGGACTTCTCCGTCGAGGACGTGGAACGTGTCTACGTCGAGGGCTGGCGGTTGGGAATCAAGGCGCTCGCTCTCTACCGTGACAATTGCAAGGTGGGCCAGCCGCTGTCAGTCTCCAAGAAGGTGGACTCGAAGACACCGGTCGTCTCTTCACCGGAGCCCGTGCGCCGTCGCCTGCCCAAGAAGAGGGCCGGTCGCACGTTCAAGTTCCGTGTCGCCGACACAGAGGGCTACCTCACTACCGGGGAGTTCCCCGATGGGACCGTGGGCGAGATCTTCCTGAAGGTCGCCAAGCAGGGCTCGACACTCGCGGGGATCATGGACGCCTTTGCGATCTCGATCTCGATGGGCCTGCAGTACGGCGTTCCGCTGTCCGCCTATGTCAAGCAATTCGTCAACACCCGCTTCGAGCCATCGGGGATGACCGACGATCCCGATTTTCGCATCGCGACCTCGATTCTCGACTACGTCTTCAGGCTGCTGGCGCTCGACTACCTGAACGCGGAAGACCGCCACCGACTCAACATCAGGACCGCAGGGGAGCGCCAGGGCGAGATTGAATCGAAGCTGTCGGGTGACTCCGGTAACGGAAGCGGCAACGGAAACGGACACTCGAACGGTGGCGGTCAGGGCGAGGGCGTCATAGTGCTCGGCGCAGTCGCCGACGCCCATGCGGGATCGATGCCCTTCTGTGGCACCTGCGGAGTGCAGATGCAGCCGGCGGGCTCCTGCTTTGCCTGCCCGTCGTGCGGCTCCACCAGCGGGTGCTCTTAGGGCATGCCGAGGCGCTGCCGTGAGTGCGGTGCGCAGCTGAGCCAGCAGGGCGCCTGCTGCCCGCTGTGCGGCGAGCAGGGCGGGCCCGAATCTCGCCCGGCGGAGACCGACGTCTCCACCTACCAGGCGAGCGTGCAGGAGCTCAGAGAGCAGCTGCGCCGGTTGCGGCGCGATGCCGAGGCCGTCTAGGTGCGCTGTCCTTACTGCGAGGGCCCCGAGGACAAGGTCGTCGACTCTCGCATGGCCGAAGAGCGCCGGGCGATCAGGAGGCGGCGCGAGTGTCTGTCCTGCGGACGGCGCTATACCACCTTCGAGCGACCAGAGGAGGTGCCGGTCATCGTGGTCAAGCGCTCGGGCGGCGAGGAGCCCTTCAACCGACTAAAGATCGTCGAGGGCATCCGGCGATCCTGTAAGAACCGCCCCGTGACCGAAACGGAGATCGAAGCTATCGCCGAGGAAGTCGAGGAGGCGGCTCGAACCGAGGGGCGTCGCCCACTGCCCTCTGCCGAGATCGGACGTAACGTCCTGGAACGTTTGCGTTTGCTCGACGAGGTCGCCTATCTGCGCTTCGCCTCCGTCTACAAGGACTTTCAGGAGCTCGACGACTTCGAGCGCGAGCTAGGTCTTTTGCTCAAGCGATCCCCGCCCAAGGAGGTGGGATGAGACTGCAGATGACGCTGCTCGATCCCGGGCTGCCCTCGCCCTCCTATGCCCACCGGGGTGACGCCGGGCTGGACTTGGCCGCGGCCATGGCCGTCACGCTCAAGCCGGGACAGCGCGCGCTCGTGCCGACGGGCGTGGCGGTTGCCATCCCTCCCGGCTACGCCGGCCTGATTCTGCCCCGCTCCGGGCGGGCGTTCAAAGAGGGCCTGGCCCTCGCCAACTCGCCGGGGCTGATCGACTCAGGCTATCGGGGCGAGCTCAAGGTCGTCCTGGTCAACCTCGACTTCGAGGAGCCCATCTACGTTGGGCGGGGAGACAAGATCGCCCAGCTCGTCGTCCAGCGGATCGAGAACGTCGAGCTAGAGCTGGTGGACAAGCTGCGCAGCTCCGAGCGTGGCGCCCGAGGCTTAGGCAGCAGCGGCAGCTGAGGAGGCTCGGTCCTGAGGACCCGGTCTAGTAGGCTTGGAGCCTTGCGGGCGTGGCTCAGTTGGTAGAGCGCCACCTTGCCAAGGTGGAGGTCGCCGGTTCGACCCCGGTCGCCCGCTCCAGTGGAACCGCAGGTCAGAGGGGGTTTTCGGGGCTTAAGGAGCTACAGAATCGGGAGTTATAACGCCGCCGGGCCACGTCTGGGCCACATCACAGGTGTGAAAGTCCGGTAGGTCTGTCTCACTCTGGCTTCGGCACCTGTGTCCCACTGCTCGACCCGGCTCCGGCTCCTGGGCGACAGTGGCTCCGGTACCTATGTCCCACCAAATCCACGTCTTCGGA
>JBPCPZ010000012.1:0-20607 GCA_050998655.1 Actinomycetota bacterium | reverse complement strand
GCGCAGGCTCTTGAGTCCCGCGTAGAGGCGCGTCTTCACGGTTCCGAGTGGGATGCCCAACGTTCGAGCGACTTCCGCCTGTGTCATGTCCCGCCCGTAGGCGAGCTCGATGATCTCCTGTTGGTGGCGAGGCAGCCTCTTCAGCTCCAGGGAGACTTGCCACGCCTCCCAGGCCTTGTCTTCGTCCCAAGCCTCCTGAGCGCGCGGCGGATCGGCCAGGGCGAGGGGCCGGCGGGCTCGCTCACGTGCGAGGTCGGCGGCGACATTGCGAGCGATGCCGAAGATCCACGACGAAGCCGCGCCGCGGCGCTCATCGAAGGTAGACGCCTTTCTCCATATCCGAAAAGTGACCTCTTGCACTAGCTCCTCTGCCAGCTTGTGATCCGAAAGCCATCGCAGGCCGAGGGAGTAGAGGGGCCTCTCAAAGGCCCGGTACAGCTCCCCCAAGGCGTCCGGGTCGCTGCGGCCAACGGCGCGCAGAAGCTCGTTCTCTGCGTCGGCTCTGGCCATCGCTTGGGCTCCCGTCTAGCCGCCTCCGAAGCTCGACTGCGTCACAAAAAACTTGCGGTCGGGCCTCGCTGTTCCTATCTTCTACCCTTCTCGGCGCTACTTCGAAGCGGCTGCTAGATTCTCTGGAGATGCCGATTCGCGCCGACGCCCCAGCCCTCGAGCGCCTGCTTCAACTCCAGAGCGAGGACAGCTCGCTGGACAGAGGGCGCAGGCGCCTCGAGGAGCTACCCGAGAGAGCCAGGCTTGACAAGCTCGAGCAACAGCTTGAAGAGCTCTCCTCCGATGTGGCCGTGGCTGCGCGCCACAGAGACGATATTGCCCGCGTTCAGGATCGACTCGAGCAAGAGATCTCCGTGCTGGAGCAGAAGCTGCAGCGAGAGCAGCAACGGATGTACTCGGGGCAGGTGGGCAATCCCAAGGAGCTCTCGAACCTGCAGGCCGAGGTGGAGATGCTCACGCGCCGTAGAGGCGGGCTCGAAGACGAGCTACTCGAGTCCATGGTGGCGCGCGATGCTTCCGTCTCAACCCTTCAATCGCTGAGCGCGGAGCGCGACGAGCTGACGTCTTCGGTTTCAGAGTTGGGCGTGGAGGTGGCGCGCCTGTCGGGAGAGATCAAATCCGATTTGGAGGGCCATCAGCAAGCTCGCGACGAGTTGAGGAGCGGGCTGTCCCAAGAGCTCGTCGAGCTCTACGAGAAGATTCGCTCGGCCAAGGGTGGCGTCGGAGCAGCTGCTCTAGAGCGGGGCACGTGTCAGGGATGTCACACGAAGCTGCCGGCGCGCGAGGTCGAACGCCTGCGAGCCGAAGGCGGTTTGCAGCGTTGTGACAACTGCAGGCGCATCCTGGTGGTCCCATGAGATCGGTTCTTTACACCGACGGTGGAGCGCGCGGCAATCCCGGGCCTGCGGGGATCGGAGTCGTGCTCGAGGATTCAGAGGGCGAGGTTGTGGCAGAGATCGCCGAGGAAATCGGATACGCGACAAACAACGTGGCGGAGTATCGTGCGCTCATAGCGGGGCTCGAGCTCGCCCTCGAGCACGGTTGCAACGAGCTTGAAGTTCGGATCGACTCGAAGCTCGTTGCGATGCAGGTTGAGGGCCGGTGGAAGATCAAGAGCGACTCTCTCCGGCCGCTGGCGGTGAAAGCACGGTCGTTGTTGGATCGCTTCGGGCAGGTCTCCATCTCTCACGTGCCCCGACTCGAGAACGCACGCGCCGACCGTCTCGCGAACATCGGAATGGACTCCGCATCGCTGGCGGAGCCGGGCATCGCTCCACGCCAATCCCAGATCCTTTAGTGCTCCTGTAGTGCTCCTGTGGCACCTGGGCGTGGCGGCGGTGATCACCTACGTCAGCCTGGGGCGGAGGCGCATCGACTACCGCTTCGTGCTGGTGGGGGCAATCGCACCCGACCTCGTCGACTCTCTGCTGCGCCTGACGCTGCCGAGTAACTCCTCCGGGCGCTATCTCGCACATTCCCTCCTGGCCGTCATCGCGGTGGCGCTCGCCGTCCTCGTCCTCACCTCGGGCGAGCGTCGCCTGGCGGCGTTTGGCCTTGCGGTCGGGTGGCTACTGCATCTGGTCGGCGACGGGATGTGGAACTCGCCTCGGACATTTCTGTGGCCGGCGTTCGGCTCGGCTTTCTCCTCCGCCCCCGCCGAGCCCTACTCGTGGGACCTTCTCACAAACCCCCTGTCACACGTGGGTACCTGGGGTGCGGAGGCAGTGGGGGCGGTCTGTTTGGCGTGGTTCTACGTGGCTTTTCGCCTCGGCAGCGACGGACGGCTGCGCCAGTTCCTCCTCGACGGTTACCTGCGCCCCTAGCAAGCCTCGATCGGGGCCGCGCGGGGGGCGGCTTTCTCTGGGAGAATGGGACGGGAGTCGGCCGGGCGGCCGCGGCCCCGGCGGAGACGCCGAGGCCGAGGAAAGTCCGGGCTCCGCAGGGCAGGACGCTGGGGAAAGTCCCAGGCGGGGCGACCCGTGGACAGTGCCACAGAAAACAGACCGCCCCGGCTCGATTCATTCGGCCGGGGTAAGGGTGAAATGGTGAGGTAAGAGCTCACCAGCGCGCCGGGCGACCGGCGCGGCTCGGCAAACCCCGTCCGGAGCAAGGCCAAGCAGGGGGTGAGGGCGGCCCGTCCGCCCCGGTTCGCCGGGTGCCCCCGGGTAGGCCGCTAGAGGCGAGCGGTAACGCTCGTTGTAGAGGGATGGCCGCCGGGCCTCCACAAGGGGGTCTACAGAACCCGGCTTACAGGCCGGCTCCCACCTCTTCCCGGGACCGAGTCCTCAAGTACTCAAAAGCGCCCAGAGCGCGCCTGAGTACGGATTCCGTACCTGAGAGGGCCCAAAGCGCGAACGACTACCCGGCGCCCAGCTCTTCCCGGGACCGGGTCCTCAAGTACTCAAAAGCGCCCAGAGCGCGCCTGAGTACGGATTCCGTACCTGAGAGCGCCCAAAGCGCGATCGACTACCCCGCCCCCAGACTCCTGGATGGCGGCCCCGATCAGTCGCGCGGCAGCCTGAAGATGAAACGAGAGCCTCGGCCCAGCTCGCTGTCGACCCACATCGAGCCCCCATGCCGCTCGATGATCGCCTTGGAGGCGTAGAGGCCGAGGCCCGAACCAGGCTTGTCGCGGGCGCCGACGCGCGCAAACATGTGAAACAGCTTGGGCAGGTCGGGCGCCGCAATGCCGGGGCCGAAATCCTCGACCGCGATCTCGGCCCAGCGAGGGGCTCCGGCCCGTGCCTTTTCCGCTCTAACCGAGAGCGTTATGGGGCTGGGCTCTGGGGCGAACTTGAGAGCGTTGGATACGAGATTCACAAGCACCTGCTTGATCTTGTCGCGATCGACGGTCGCGGTGACGGGCTCAGCGGGCGCGGCCACTGCAACCCGGCCCCCGCCCCCGACATCGAGCGCGGCCTCACCGGCGAGCTCCACCAGATCGCAGAGCGCCACCTCCAGTGAGCCTTGGTGCCGTCGCAGGGTCTCGGCGTCCAGCACGTTTGACACCAGCCTCGTGAGCCGGGACGACTCGCGACCCAGGATCTCCACGAGCTCCGCCCGCAGGTCGTCCGCAATCTCGTGGGCCGGTCGTTTCAAAAGGTGTGCGATGCCCGAGATCACGGTCAGAGGGGAGCGAAGCTCGTGAACGAACACCGAGATGGCGTCCGCACGCAGTCGCTCACCCTCGAGCAGTCGCGCATGTCCTACCGCCAGGGACGCCAGAGTGGCGAGCCCTGAAAGGACATCAGCGTCGGCGTCCGAGAAAGAGGAGTCGCCCACGCTCCGGCCCAGGTAGAGATAGAGGACCCCGGCCCCGTCCGCCAGCGGCAGAGGAACCCCGAGAAAAGAATGGGAAGCGGCCGGCACCGGCGCGGTGCAGACGGTGTCCGAGGGGCCTTCGCTGCGGCTCCAGCGCAGTGGGCGACCGGCGGAGGGGGGTCCGGGCTTCCCCTCGGGGCGTGCCATCTCGGCGGCACCCCTGCCCACCGCCACGAAATCTCGCATCGCACCCGTGGGGGTGAAAACGGCGAGTGCGCCGAAATCCGCTGCGACCAGCTCCATGGCATGCTCGAGTACCGCGTTGAGGACGCGCCCAGGCTCGGCCCTGTCACCATGTGCGTCTGTGACGCCCACCTCGTCTGCCATCTCAAGCGTGTCCCGCGTGTCCCGCCTCCGCCCATGCAGCCCCTTACTTCTTACTAACATCTGCGCAGCATTCCCCGACGACAGGAGGACCTTATGACTATGGAGATCATTGCGACGCCGGAGGCTCCCGAGGCGGTGGGCGCGTACTCTCAGGCGACTACCGGCAATGGGTTCATATTCTGCTCAGGACAGATTCCCCTCGATCCAGCTACCGGGGAGATGGTAGGCGGCTCGGTCGCAGACCAGACCCGGCGCTGCCTCGACAACCTCAGCGCGGTCCTGAGTGCGGCGGGCTCAAGCCTGGAGCGTGTTGCAAAGGTCAACGTTTACCTGGAGGACATCGCGGACTTCGCCGAGTTCAACGACGCCTACTCCTCCTACTTCCAATCCGACCCGCCGGCACGCGCCGCCGTCGGAGCGAGCGGGCTGCCCAAGGGCGCGCGGGTAGAGATCGAATGCATAGCCCTCCAATAGTCAACAGTTTCGCTAGGAGCTCAGTCGGGTTCGCCCACCACTTGGTCGCCGAAGACGATGGTCACCTCTTTGTCGAAGCTGCTTCCTGCAACCGGTTCGACTCCGGCCTCTTCGGGAGTGTCTGCGTCGAGCCGGTTGACGTAGCTCTCGAGCTTGCCCATGAAGAACAGCAGGCCCACGATCACCAGAGGCCAGGTGAGGAGCACCAACCCAAGAAAGACGCGGTACGTCACATCCCAAAGTGTCGCAGACGATGAGCTTCTCCCCGGCTGCGGCGGCTGACGGGGTGGAGCGCCGGCGGCTCATCGACCCCCTCGTCCGTCTGGGGCGGACGCCATCGGAGAACCCTCCCGGAGACGAGGCCGAGGCGTCGGCGTTGGTGGCGTCCTATTGTGAGGAGCTCGGCCTCGAGGTCGAGCGCCACGAGGCGGTCCCCGGAAGACCCAACGTGGTCGCCCGGCTGCGCGGGAGCGAAGAGGGTCCGACTCTGACCTACTGCTCTCACATCGATGTCGTCCCAGCGGGGGAGCATGCGCTGTGGGAGCACGACCCGTATTCGGCGGATATTGCCGCAGGACGAATGCACGGACGGGGGTCGGGTGATGCCAAAGGCCCCGTGGCGGCCGCCCTGGAGGCGGTGGCGGTGCTCAAGGAAGCCGAGGTTCCCCTTGCGGGTGTGCTCGAGCTCGCCCTGGTGGCAGACGAGGAGACGATGGGGTTCTGCGGCGCCGGAGCTCTGGTCGAGGAGGGCATCCTCCGGCCCGACTATGCCATCGTAGGTGAGCCCACCTCGCTCAGAGTGGTGCACGCGCAACGGGGGGCGTGCTGGATGCGGGTCACGACCTCGGGCCGGGCGGGCCACGGCTCCGCCCCGGAGCGCGGCGTGAGCGCGATCAAGCACATGGCCGAGATCATCCTCCAGCTGGAGGGGGCCCTTCCCGACGTGTCGCACCCGGTCCTCGGAGGTCCGAGCATCAACGTGGGGGTCATCTCGGGGGGCGCCAAGGTCAACATCGTGCCCGCCTCCTGCACCGTGGAGATCGACCGTCGCAGTGTGCCTCCGGAGACCGAGGCCAGCGTGATCGCCTCGGTCGAGGAGGCGATCGAGCGCGCCCGCGCTCGTTTCGAGGACATCGACGCCTCCGTCGAGATGACCTTCTACGGTGAGCCCTTCGAGGTGAATGAGGACTCTGAGGTGGTCCGAGCGATGTCGCGGGCCACCGAGCAGGCCTGCGGTCGCCCCGCCGAGCTGATGGGCTTTCGGGGCGCCTCCGACGCTCGCTTCCTGGCCGCGGCGGGCGCCGAGGTGATCATTTGCGGCCCCGGCGACATCACTCTCGCCCACACCGCGAGGGAGTCGGTCGATCTCGACGAGGTCGAACGGGCCGCAGTGGCCTATGCGCTCGCGTTCGCCGACCTGCTGAGCCCTCGGTGACGGAGTTCTCGTGGTCGCATACGCTCAGCGAGCTTCTCGGAGGGCGTGACCTCTCCGAGGAGCGCGCGGCCATGGCGATGTCGGAGATCATGCAGGGGGCCGCGACGCCGGCGCAGGTGGCGGGTTTCGTGGTGGCGCTGAGGGCCAAGGGCGAGACGCCCGAAGAGGTTTCGGGACTGGTCAAGACGATGCGGGCGTTCGCCGCCCGCGTGCCCGTGGCCGGCGAGCTGCTCGACACTTGTGGGACGGGGGGCGACCGGGCCGGGACCTTCAACGTCTCCACCGCCGCGGCCCTCGTGTGCGCCGGCGCAGGGGCGCGGGTAGCGAAGCATGGGAACCGTGCGGCGTCGTCACGCTGCGGCTCGGTGGACGTGCTGGAGACTCTCGGGGTCCGCATCGACCTCCCTCCGGAGAAAGTCGCCTCCTGCATCGAGGAGGCGGGGATGGGGTTCTGCTTCGCGCCTGTGTTTCATCCCGCCATGCGCCATGCCGCCGCACCCCGCCGGGAGTTGGGCGTGGCCACGGTCTTCAACTTCCTCGGCCCCCTCACGAATCCCGCGGGCGTCACACGCCAGGCCCTCGGGGTGTCCGACCTCCGCATGCTGGAGGTCATGGTTGCCACGCTGGCGCGCCTCGGCAGCGTTCACGTGGTCGCCTTTCATGGCTACGGCGGGCTCGACGAGCTTTCCACCGCGGGCCCCTCGCAGGTGGTCGAGCTGGTTTCCGGTGAGATCCGCCGGACCGTGGTGGACCCGGTGGAGCTAGGGCTCGAGCCCGCTCCGGACGAGGCGATCAGGGGCGGCAGCGCGGCCACGAACGCGGCCACGATTCGATCGGTGCTGGAGGGCGAAAGGGGGCCGCGGCGTGACATCGTGCTGTTGAACGCCGCCGCCGGCCTGGTGGCGGCCGGGCGCGCCCCCGACCTGAAGGAGGGACTGGTGGGGGCCGCAGGTGCGCTGGATTCGGGGGCCGCGGCCTTGACCCTCGAACGGCTCATCGAGGTGTCCCGCTCCCTATAGGTTGGCCCTCATGACGACAGAGAGGAAAGACACACCGTTCGAGGGCTCGGAGAAGGAGCTGCTCGAGGCCACCCTCGATTACCACCGCGCCACGCTGCTGCAGAAGACCTCCGGCCTCTCCGAACACGATCTCCGCCGGGAGATGACCGCCTCGGGGACGAACTTGCTGGGACTTGTCAAGCACCTCGCTTACGTGGAGCGCTGGTGGTTCCAGTGGATCCACGCCGGGGACGACGTGCACTTCCCATGGACCGACGACGACCCCGACGCCGACTTCCGGGCCGAGGCCGACGAGACCGCCGAGCAGGTATTCGCGCTCTACCGCGCAGAGAACGAGCGCGCCCGCACGATCGCCTCGGCCGCCGATCTCGACGCCCTGGCCCGGCGCGCTCACCGGGGCGAAGCACGCCCCAGCCTTCGGTGGGTTCTGCTGCACATGATCCAGGAGACCGCGCGCCACAACGGCCACGCCGACATCGTGCGTGAGCTGATCGACGGCACCACCGGCGAATAGCCGGCCTCCTCCGGCCCGGTCCCTCTCGAGTCTGAGCATGGGGCGCGGGGGGTGTTCGCAATAGGATCGGCCTCCATGGGGACAGGCCACCCCGCGACGCGGGAACAACTCGAGGCGATGCTGACTTCGGCGCGGGCCGAGGCGGCAGCGGCGAGCGCCCTGCTGACGCTCGCCTCCAGGCTGTCCGAGATGCGAGGATTCGAGGACACGATTCGCTGGTCGACGGAGGCGTGCCGCGACATGTTCGGGGCCGAGCGCACCTACGTCGTGTCGCGAAGGGAGAAGGGCGGGGTGCTCGAGGTCATGAGCTCTGTGGGCTTCGATCCCGTGCTCCGGGCTCACCTCGAGAAGCGTGCCGGGGTTCGCGGAGGGCTTCCGCTCATGACCCACGTTCTCGACCATCAGAAGGTCATGGTGCTCGCGGACGTCGCCACGAGCTCCTTATTGGATGCCGAACAGGCTCGGAGTCGCTCACTGGGCGCTTACATCGGGATCCCCCTCCTGCGCGGGGAGGAGGCAATCGGGGGCATGGGGCTGGAGTTCAGCCGACCCCAGGACTTCGGACGCGAGCAGGAGCGCATGGCGGAAGGGATCGCCAGGCTCCTGGGGATGGCGTTGGTCAACGCCCGTCGCTTCACCATGCTGACGAAGATCCGGGCCTTCGGGGTCAGGATCTCCACCCGGCAGCGCTTGCGCCCGCTGACCGACGAGATCTGCGAGGCGGCGCGCGAGCTGGTCGATGCCGACCACGCGGAGGTGGTGCTGGTGGATTCTCCGACGGTGCTCCTCGAGGGCTCCGACGGACTCCCCTGGGAGCGGCTGCAGCAGCGTGAGGTGACCGACCTTCAGGGGTCGGCCGCTCCGGAGTCGGGCGCGGCGGTCGCACTCGGCCTCCTTGCTTCCAACGGTTCGATCCTCGGCGCACTGGTGCTTTCCTTCGAGTGGCCGCTCAAGCTCGGCCCCCTGCGAGCGGAGGCCTTGAGGGTGGCGGCCGTCCAAGCGGGGATCGCTATCGAGAACTCGCAGCGGTTCGAGCGCCAGAGGGCAATGGCAAAGACTCTCCAGAGGGCGCTGGTCACCAGGGATGTGCCGAACATTGAGGGTTACGAGCTCGCCTGGATATACCAGGCATCCGAGGCCGACGCCGAAGTTGGGGGGGACTTCTACGACATCTTCGAGCTCGGTCATTCGGTGGCTCTGGTGGTGGGCGACATCTCGGGCAAGGGATTGGAGGCGGCGGCACAGACGGCGATGGCGAAGTACATGCTGCGGGCCCACGCGCTCCGAAATAACAGGCCCGACTCAGTCCTGTACCACCTCAACAATGCCCTCTTTGGCAGGATCGGCACCGACCGCTTCGCCACGGCCTTCTACGGAGTCCTCACCGCCGACCACGTCCTGGAGTTCGCTCTCGGTGGCCACCCCCCGCCGTTCGTCTTTCGCGCCGCCTCCGCCACAGTCGAGTCGATAACGGCCCGAGGGCATCTGCTCGGAGCGTTCGAAGATCAGACCTATGCAGCCGAGAAGACCACCTTGGAGCCGGGAGACGGGCTCGTGGTGTTCACGGATGGGTTGATCGAGGCGCGGCGGGGCGACGAGCTGTTCGGGGCCAAGCGGGTCGCCGCTTCGATCGGTCGCCACGCCGCGGGGGCCTCCTCCGAGGAGCTGGTGCAGCGCGTCTACGAAGAGGCGCGGTCGTTCGGCGAGGTCACCGACGATACCGTCGTGCTGGTGCTCAGACGGCTGAGCGCCCTTAGGCGGTGAGGGTCCCCGAAGGGGTCGAGCGAGAGCTGTTGCGGGCTCTGGGGGCCTACCTCCGGGCGGCGCCGGTGTCGGAGCTCCCGCCCTCGATCCGGCGCTTCCGCAACTTTCGCCAGGCCGCTCTGCGGCCCCATCGGGACAGGTTGTTGGAGGCGCTCGGCAAGCATGACGACCTGCGTGCCGCCATCCTCGAGTGGCTGGAGGAGGGCAAGTCCCGCCTCACGGCGCAGCAGGAACGGGTATTGCGCGTGGTTGCCGAACGGGCCGAGGGGTGGGAGGACCAGCTCGCAGGGGAGGCCGCTCCCGAACCGCCCTCCCAGCCACTTCCTGAAGAGGCTTTATCGAGGGCGCCCGAGCCCGACTACAAGGCGGAGGCTCGCAGGCTGCGGGCACAGCTGCGCGCTACCACTCGAGACCATGCCTCGAACGCTGCAACGCTGACTCGGCAGATCGCAGAGTTTCGGAGCCGGACGGAGACGGCCGAGAGCGCGGCCTGCGAGGCGGCCGCGGCCGCTCAGACCGCCAAGCAGGGACAGCAGAGGGAGCTGCGGCGGCTGCAGCGGGCTGCGGACAAGGCTGCGGCCCAACGGGACCGGGCGCTGTCCGAGGCAAAGGCCCTCCGCCGGGAGGTAACGCGGGAGGTGCGGCGGGCCGACGCCGCGGAACGGGCCCGTGCCCCGGCCGGTAGTGCCGGGGCTCCCAAGGACACTTCTGAGCGAGCCGCAGCCGGAACCACGCGCCCCGCGGCACGGCCGCGCGTCCGCCGGGCGTTGCCGGCCCCGCCCGGGCTGCTGGAGGACGACCCTGCCACTCTCGCTCACTGGCTCGGCGTGGTTAACGTGGGTCTGCTGGTGGACGGCTACAACGTGGCGAGGCAGGACGGGGCGTTCCCCGCGCTGTCGCCGGAGGACCAGCGCGCCCGCACGATCGATGAGGTCGCCCGTATCGCCCGGCGTCACGGGGTGCCCACGACCGTGGTTTTCGACGGCGCCGATGTTGCTCCCGGCACCTCCCCAAGGCGGCGCGGCCTGGTCAAGGTCGAGTATTCGCGGCCCCCAGAGTCGGGCGATGATCACGTCGTCGCACTGCTTGCCTCGTGGCCCCCGAACCCGGTGGTGGTGGCGACCAGCGATAAGGGGCTGCAGGAGCGCTGCCGTCCTCGAGGGGCGACGATCGCCACCTCCGAGCAGCTGCTGGCCGCCCTCCGCTGAGCCCCGCCCGCCGCACGGCGATCTTTTCAACAGGAGCCCCGCTCACCGGGGCTGGCGTTGACTAGATCGAGATCGGGCCTCCAGTGCCGCCCGGATGCGCTGCGCCACCGTGTCGGGACGGCGTTCCAAGTCTTCGTAGGTGACTTGGATGATGATCCAACCCAGCGTCTGGAGCCGGTTCAGCCGCTTCATATCCGAGAGCCGCGCACTCCAGCTCGAGTGCCACCGGTACGACTGGACCTCGATCGCGACCTTCAGTTCGGGATAGGCGAAGTCGACGCGCCCTATGAACTCTCGTCCTTCCCGTATCTCGACCTGCCGTTGCGGCTGCGGCAAGCGATGGCGCCTCAGCAGCAGACTCAGCCGTGTCTCCAGGGCGCTGTCCGTGGGCGCCACATCCCCTCGGGCGTCGAGCAGCTTTGCAAGTGCGCCCGGCCCCCTGCTGCCCCGCCCACCGAATCTTTCAACACCCGTCCGCAGCCGGTCCACCGAGGTCAGGCGCTGCCTTAGCGCCGAGTCGACCGCCTCCTCGAGGCCCCTCTGAGAGAGGACCGAACCAACGTCGATCAGCGTGCGAGTCGGGGTGGTCGACCCGGATCGAATCGACGGTCGTCAGCTCGAAAGGGGCAAGGTTGGTCATGCGGACCGCCCGGGTGGAGGTGCGTCTCGTGACCGTGGTTGTGACCTCGAGGATTTCGCCGTAGCCCTCGAGTCCCAAGAGCATCAGAGCGCTCCTGTGGGACGCGACCCCGTCTGTCCACAGGCAAGCGCCCAGGAGCCGCTGGCGCCATGATTCGGGGGCTGCTCCAATTCGGTAGACGCTGGGGTGCAGCCGAACGAATAGCCCTGAGCTCAGGCGTCGGTCGATTCCCGTGGCCGAGAGGCCGAGCAGCAGCAACTGCGTGCGGGCGATCACCCAATGTTGTGAGGCGGCCAGCTTCAGGCATGCCCGATCGACGGTGTTCATCCGACCAGTGGACCCGTTAGCTGGCTGCCTTGAAGTGCTGCACGGCACATTTCTCTAACAAATCAAGGGGAGCCCCGCTGAGCGGGGTTGGTGTTGAAGAAGTCGTTCAAGCACGTGTGTCACAGGTCTGTCCTAGGTTCATCTCCACAGGTTCACCATCGCCCTCGAGGAGGCCGCCGTGAGGATCGACTGCAACGATTGCGTGATGTTTCGCACCGAGCACTGCGAGGACTGCCTCGTGACTGCGGTTTTGCACCCACCCGGGACCGGGGTCGAGATCGATGAAGCGCTGGACTCGCCGTTGGAGGCGCTTTCTGGAGCCGGGCTGCTTCCGGTTCTGCGCTTCAAGCCGCGCGCCGAGGGGGAATCCCGCCGCGTAGGCTGAGCCGGTGAGCGTAGGCAGAGCGGTGGTCGTGATCCTGTTGCTAGCGGGGGCCGCGGCCGGGATTCTTGCTCTCGTCTCGCGCACGCCCGGCGAAGTGCGCCTCGCGGAGCCACCTCCGGGGTCCCGTGACCCGGCGCTGGGGGCCCGCTTCACCCCTCAGCAGGTCGCCAGGCACGGCGCCTACCGGGGCCCCGCCTATCTCTCTTTCGGACTGTCGATCACTCTCCAAGTGGCGGTTCTCGTCATCCTGGCGCGAGGGCCCTTCGCCCGGTTGGTCGAACGGCTCGATGGAGTGCCGGGCGGGTTTGTCGTGGCCGCGGCTCTGGGCGGTGCGGCCGTGGTTGCCGCGCTCACACTGGCAGGTCTGCCGCTGTCGTTCGTGCGTGGCTACTCGATCGAGCAGGCCTGGGGCCTGTCGACCCAGAGCTCTGGGGGTTGGGCCACGGACCAGCTCCGCGCACTGCTGATCGGGACGGTCACGGGGGCGGTCGGAGCGGCGGTCTTTTTCGCGCTGGTCCGCTGGCAGCCGCGCACTTGGTGGCTGTGGGGGTGGGGTGCGTTTACGTTATTGAGCGTGTTGCTGGCGTTTGTGTGGCCGGTGGTGGTGGCGCCGCTATTCAACCGCTTCACTCCTCTCCAGGACCGGGAGCTGGCCGGTCGCATCAGAGCATTGGCGGCTGCCGCCGACGTATCGCTTGGAGACGTCTTGGTGGCGGATGCGAGCCGCCGCAGCACCGCGGAGAACGCCTATGTGGCGGGTTTTTCTCAGACCAAGCGCATGGTCCTGTACGACACGCTGCTGCGCTCCGGCACCGAACGGGAGACGCTGTTCGTGGTCGCCCACGAGCTCGGACACGAGGCCGAGAGCCACGTCCTCAAGAACATCGCGCTGTCCTCAGCGGGCCTGTTGGGAGGCTTCTCTCTGTTGGCCTTGCTGTCGAGCCGAGGGGCGTGGTGGTCGTGGGCGAGTGCATCGGGGCCGTCAGATCTACGTGCCCTGCCATTGTTGGTGCTGTATGCAACGGTCGTCGGACTCCTCACGCTTCCGCTCCAGAGCGCGATATCGCGCGCCTTCGAACGCCGCGCCGACGCCATCGCGGTGTCCTTGACCAAGGATCCAGAAGCCGCCGTATCGTCGTATCGGCGCTTGGCGTTGTCGAACCTCGCCGACCTCGCCCCGCCCCCGGCTGCCGTCGTCTTGCTCTACAGTCACCCTCCGACGGCGGAGCGGATCCGGGCCGCTCTCAGGGCGGGCGTCGACTAGCTTTTCCAGGATTCTTGTCCGGGCAAAGTATGATGAGATCTCTGCGGCTACCTTTCTGAGGAGGCGACAGTGCCGATCACCGTGCGTGACCTCCACGCTTTCAAGGAGCGCGGCGAGCGCTTCATCATGCTTACCGCCTACGATGCCTCGATGGCCCGATTACTCGATCGGGCGGGGGTCCCGGTGATTCTGGTCGGGGACACACTGGGCGAGGTGATGCTGGGCCACAGCTCGACCGTTCCCGTGACCATGGACGACATGATTCACCACGCGGCTGCTGTCACCAGGGGAGTGGAGAACGCATTCGTCGTCGGCGACATGCCGTTCATGAGCTACCAGGCGTCGACCATCGAAGCGCTCCACAACGCCGGTCGCCACCTGAAGGAGGCCGGGGTCAACGCCGTGAAGCTCGAGGGGGGCGGCCGTGTTGCAGAGGTCGTCAATCGCATGGTGGGGGCCGGGATACCCGTAATGGGACACCTTGGACTCACCCCGCAGTCCGTCCATCAGCTGGGGGGCTATCGCGTGCAGGGGCGGGGTGAGGCCGCCGCGCGGATTCTGCAGGATGCCAAGGATCTCGAGGCTGCGGGCGCATTCGCCGTGGTGCTGGAGGCGGTTCCCCAGTCGCTCGGGCACGAGGTCACCGAAAGCCTCTCGATTCCTACGATCGGCATCGGCGCGGGTCCTCACTGTGACGCCCAGGTGCTGGTATTGCACGACTTTCTCGGCCTCACGACGGGACGCACGCCGCGCTATGTCAAGCGTTATGCATCGCTGGGCGACGAGGTCACGAGGGCGGTCCAAAAGTTCGCCCGGGAGGTCGCGGAGGGTTCCTTCCCCGACTCCGAGCACTCCTACGACTAGACCTACGGCTACGCCGGTCACCAGGCCGGCCGAGTGATCGGACCGCCCGCCCCGGTATCCGCTTGAGGAAAACGCCGTGTCTGCCGATAGACGAACACGGGTGCGCGACGAGCGCGCTCGAAGCTACAGGCGACAGCGGGAGTCCAGGCATGGGACAGACTTCGGCGCCGCACGGCGCCCCATCAAGAACAGAGACATGGAAGTGTCAGGGGTGCGGCGCCACCAATCGGACGGGCGCGCAGTGGTGCGGACAGTGCTTCGTTGCCCCCGCCACCACGCCCGACCCCCGCCCGGTGAGTCGGACCACGGCTGAGTCTCCCCCTGATTCGGCGTCGGCCGAGCCCGCACACGCGGCTGCGCCCGAGGCCCCCACCACTCTCGAGGAAGCGCTCCTGCTCCTGGCCAAGAAGTCCGGGGGCGTCACTGCGCCTGCACCCGCCGCCCGGAAAGCGGCCTTGGCCGTCTCCGACTCCGACTCCGGCTCCGGCTCCGGCTCCGAAGCGACTGAAGTCGATGCGGGCGCGTTCAGTGTCCGGGCTGGAGAGATCACCTGGGTCTGCAAATGGTGTGAGGCACGTAACCCGCTCGCCGAGCAGAGTTGCTCGGTCTGCGGCGCCGGTTTCCGAGAGGTCCTCAGGGAGGAGAAGCAGCAGGTGGCGCGCGATCCGGGAACAGTTGCGCTGATATCGCTGTTCTTTCCCGGAGCGGGGCATGCTTACTTGGGCGAGTGGGGCCAGGGAGTGGCGCGTGCCGTGGTCAGCATCTGGGCGGTGCTCGTCTGCTTCTTCGCCGGCGTCCAGGGCGGGAAGGGGATGCTGCTGGCGATCGCCTTTGGCGTCATCGCCTTCTGTCTGTGGGTGATCTCTGCCCACGACGCCTTCCGCGAGGCATCGGGCTCGCCGGACCTCGCTCTGATCAAGGGGCGGCACTTTCTCTATCTGGTCTTGGGCCTGCTGGGCCTGCAGATATCCATGGTGTTCATCGTGGCCCTGAGCTCTGGCTGAGCGCGGCCACCTGAAGAGCGTCCACCATCCCCTCGGGACCGGCGACGAACCACGAGCCGCCCCTGTAGGCGGCGCCGACTCGACCCCCATCGTCCAGCGCCAGAAGGCCCGCTGAGGCATCTCCCCGTCGCTCCCCGAGCATCGCAATGACGGTTTCGCAGGCCTGTTGGGGAGCGACCCCGTTCTCAATCAAGAGTCCAACCCGCAGGCTCGCGAGCCCCTCGACGAACAGCTCGCCGATCCCGGTTCCGGTGACCGCCGCTCTTCGTGAGGCGTAGAAACCGGCGCCGAACAAGGGGGAATCGCCCACCCTCCCGGGCATCTGACCGATCACACCTCCGGTCGAGCTCCCCGCGCACAGGTGGCCGCTGTCGTCGAGAGCGACGGCGCCGACGGTGTCCATGTGATCGTGCGCGCTGGAGCTTTCCCGATCGTGACCGCCCCCCGAGCTCACCTTGCGCCACGACGATCTTTGTTCGGGAGTCGTATCCCCGAGTGGTTCGAGCCCTATGGCCGCGGCAAGACGCGCCGCCCCCGGTCCCGCCACCAAGACGTGGGGAGTGCGCTCGAGTACGGCGCGCGCTAGACGGATGGGATTGCGCACCGCGACGACGGCGACCGCACCGACGGCACCGGTGGATCCGTCGGCTATCCCGGCATCGAGCTCGAGCTCACCCGCCACGTTGAGTACCGCGCCGTAGCCGGCGTTGAGCTCGGGGTCGTCTTCAAGCCGGCAGATGGCGGCCTCCACGGCCCCCAGAGCGCTCGACGACGCACGTGCCGCAACGACCGCGTAGGTCAGGTCACGCGCCATCCGGGCCTTCGCCGAGACTCCTCCATGAACGTAGACGCGCACGCACTGATCCTCCGTGGCATTGGCGCCGGCGTCAACGATCGTCAATGATCACCGATCCGCACGATCACTGGAGGGGCGAACCGGTACCATCCTCGGGTGGCGATCTATGTCGTGTCCGATCTTCACGGAGCAGACGACGCGCTCGTGAAGGCGGTTCCAGAGGGCGCCATCCTGTTTCTCTTGGGAGATCTCATCAACTTCATCGACTACACCTCGATGAGCGGGATCCTCACCGAGGTCTTTTCTCTAGAGACGGTGTCCGAGGTCGTCCGCCTGCGCACCGCCGGTGATGTGCTCGAGGCCCGGCGGGTCATGGATGCTCGCTCCGAGGGCCGGGAGCAGGAGGTGCGGGCCGAGATCTCCTCGCTCGTCCGGAGAGAGTACGAGCGGGTGTTCGGAGCCCTGCCCGACCCCACTTATCTGATTCTCGGAAACGTCGACAACCCCGCCCTTGCCCACTCGCTCTGTGAGGCCACTCCAGCCGTGACGTCGGCGGACGGCCGCGTCTTCGAACTCGACGGCGAGCGCTTCGGCTTCGTCGGGGGCGCTCTGCCTACCCCGTTGCACGTCGCCGGCGAGATCTCGGTCGAGGAGATGAGAGCCAAGGTGGAGTCGCTCGGGGAGGCCGACGTGCTCTGCTCGCACATACCTCCTGCGGTGCCGGAGCTTTGTTACGACACACGAGCCAAGAGGGTCGAGCGAGGCAGCGATGCGCTTCTCGCCTACATCGAGGAGGTGCAGCCCCGCCGCCACTACTTTGGTCACGTTCACTAGCTGCTTCTGTCCTCGATGCACATTGGGCACACTCTGTGCTTGAACGTCGGCTACTTCAGGAGGACCCGCCGGGCCTTCGCCCACCGCTCTGGCGACGACTGAGCCGGCTGGGGAGACCCGGCTTTCTCCACCCAGCAGCGCCCACCGATCCTAAAGAGGAAGAAGTCGCCTCCGCGGCCCTATCCTGGTGTGGTGGGACTGAGACGCACGGCCATCGGAATCGACGTGGGCGGGACCGGCACCAAGGCCGCCCTGGTTCACGACTCGGGGGAGATCGTCGGACGTGTCGAGCGACCCACGCTGTTCTCGGGGGGCACCAAGGGAGCGATCGCCGTGGCCGAGGACCTGATGGTCAAGGCGGTCGAGCTTGGCCTCGAGGTCGAGGCCGTCGGCATCGGCGCGGCCGGCTTCATCGACGCCGCCAGCGGGACTGTGACCTTCGCGCCGAACCTCACCTACGACGACCCGCACATCGCACAGGCGGTGCGTACTCACACCGGGCTTCCGACCCTGGTCGACAACGACGCCAACGCCGCCTGCTGGGGAGAGCGCGCCCACGGCTCGGCCCGGGGATCGGATCATGTCGCATACCTCGGGATGGGCACCGGCATTGGCTCGGGATTCATCGAAGCGGGCAGGCTCGTGCGCGGGTTGACCGGCGCGGGGGCAGAGATGGGCCACACCGTGATCGAGGCCTTCGGCCCTCCCTGCAAGTGCGGGCTCCGGGGCTGCCTCGAACAATACGCTTCGGGCCAGGCGATTGCCCGCATGGCGAGGGAGGCGCTGGCCGAGGATCCGGCAAGCTCGATCCTGGACCATGCGGCCTCCATCGCCGAGGTGACGGCGGCCGATGTGTCCCGAGCCGCTCATGAATACGACGAGACCGCGTGCGCCGTGCTGAGGAGGGCGGGCCGTGCGTTGGCGATCGGGCTGTCCAACATCGCCAACCTCTTCGACCCCGAGGTCATCGTTCTGGGCGGGGGAGTGGTGAGGGCGGGGGAACCCTTCCTGGGCCCGGCCCGCGACGAGATCGCCCGGATGACTCAGGCGCAGCGGAGAAGGCCTTTGCGCATAGTGATCGCCGCCTTAGGGGGCGACGCAGGCATCATCGGAGCTGCTTCGCTGGCCCTCGGCGAGACGCCGGGCAGATCGGAGGAGCGATGACCAGTTCCAGCAACGGAGAAGGGGGCCGGAGAGACATGATCGAGCGACGGGACAGGGTCGTGAGGCAGACGACGCTGAAGGAATACGCGCTGATCGCGCCGCGCCTGGTCAAGCTGATGGTGCGGCTGATGAGGGACCCGCGTGTTCCTCCCCGCAGCAAGGCGGTGCTGATCCTGGTGGCGGGCTACCTCGCCTCGCCCATCGATGTCATACCCGACATGATCCCGGGGATAGGGCAACTCGACGACCTCGTGATCGCGGCGTTCGCCCTCGACTACATGGTTAACCAGGTCCCCGTGCAGATTCTCAAAGAGCACTGGGACGGCGACGAGGACGTGCTCGAGCTCATCCGCAACATCGCCGAGATCGCCGGATCTCTTGTGCCGCGCTGGCTCAAGCGACTGCTGCCCGGATAGTTGTGGCGCCCTGTTGAGGGGCGCCGAGTCGGTCGTGGCCCTGGTCTTGCTGGAATGGAGCGCGGGGCTCTTGGTGGCTGCGGCCTGGACCCAGTCGTGGTCGATCGTCCGGCGCGGCCACTTTCGCGTCGTGGCATGGACCGGCGTGCTCCTGGCGGTCCTGGCCGGGCTCGCCCTGCAAGCCGCCGGAGAAGGGGGTCTGCTGCTCGCCGCGTTCGTGGCAGTAGCTGTGGTCTACGTGGTGTCCCAGTACGTGCGAGCCGAGCTGGCCGGTGTGGCGGTCGGCTACGCCGGCGGCGCGCTCGGGCTGGCGGCTCTGGCTTTTCTTGCGACCCTTGTCCCTTCGTGGCCGTGGCTACAGGCAAGCGCGGGCCTCATCTCCGGAGCCCTCCTGCTGGGTGCAGTGACGAACGGCATGCTGCTGGGCCACTGGTATCTGAACCAGCCGGGGCTCAAGACCTGGGCGCTCGCCCGGCTCAGCACCCTGACGCTGGTAGCAGTCGCGGCGAGCGTGTTGTCGGGGGTGGCGGGAGGGGGCCTGCTGGCGGGCGCCTCCACCGAGGGTGCGGCCTTCTCCTGGCCCGGCTCGGGATCGTTGTCGACAGCTTTTTTTGTGATCTGGGTGAGCCTGGTGGCCTTTACGGGAGCAGTCGTGTGGATGGCCAAGAGGTGTGTCGAGATTCGCTCGATCCAGTCCGCCACCGGCCTCTACTACGTCGCCATCCTCACCGCCGGCGTGTCGGAGTTCCTGGTGCGATACCTCATGCTCAGTGCATGAACGAGCTCAAGCTGGGTGTGACGCTTCCCCAATTCACCGCAGAGCCCGCCCAGGTCGTGGACGCCGCCCTGAGGGCCGAGGCCCTCGGGCTCGACTCGGCTTGGGTGTTCGACCATCTCTGGCCTCTGAGTGGAGGAAAGGAGCGTCCCGCCTTGGAAGCGTGGACGATGCTCGCCTATCTGGCCGCCGCGACCAGCCGCATCGAGCTGGGCACCCTGGTCACCCGTTCGACTATCAGACCTGCGGCGGTTCTGGCCAAGATGGCGGCTACGGTCGCCGAGGTCGCCCCCGGCCGGCTCACCGTCGGGCTCGGTTCCGGCGACGAGCAGAGCAGGGATGAAAACGAGGCCTTCGGTGTGCCCTACTTCGCCGGGAGGCGACGCGTCGCCCAGCTCGTGAGCTGCGCCGAGGTGCTCCACGCGGCTTGGCACGATCCGCCGGTGACAAAGCAAGACGACTTCGTCGCGATCGAAGGCCTCGAGGTGCTGCCGCGGCCCCCGGTTCCCCCGCGGCTGTGGCTGGCCGGTCGCTCCGAAGGGATCATCGAAACCGCCGGCCGCCTCGCGGACGGTTGGAACGGCTGGGGCGGCACCGCAGAGAACCTCGTCCACGACGCCGCGCACGTCCGCGCGGCGGCCGCCGGGCGAACGGTGGAGATCACCTGGGCCGGGCTCGTGATCCTAGGCTCGGACGAGGCGGAGGCACAGCGCAAGCTGGGCTCCAGAGACCCGAGCACATACATTTGGGGAGGTCCCGCCACCGTCGCAGAAGCGCTTGCCGAGCGCCACCGCGCGGGCGCAACCCACCTGGTGCTCGTGTTCCCCAACGCGCGCGACCCTTCCGTTTACGCGCTGCTGGCGGAGGCAGTCCGGCCCCTACTCCAGTGAGAGCTCGAGCAGCCCAGACCGCGACCCTCAGGTAGCTTTGTGCCACAAAAAGTACGGAATCCGACCCCGATGCAGCTCAGAGCGACATTTGGGTAGGGCCGCCGTCGTCCATAGGTACCCCCCTGGGGTATAGTTGGCGAATGGCCACCACCACGCGGGTTCGGCGAATCGAGTTCCAGGTCATCGGCATGCACTGCGCCTCGTGTGCCCAACGGGTGCAGAAAACGCTGGTCGAGGCCGACCGTGTCCTGATCGCCGGGGTCAACCTGGCGCTCGAGCGAGCGACCGTGGAGGCAGAGCCCGAGTTCGACGCGGCCGCGCTGGTCGACGCGGTGGCCGCGCTCGGCTACACGCTCGTGCCGGCACAGGAGGCAGGCGCCGATCACGACGACAGGGACTCTGAGAGCGCCGGCCGGGGCCGCGTGATCGCTGCTGCCCTGCTCACCGCCCCCGCGGTGCTCCTGTCGATGCTCGGAATAATGGACACCTGGGCGCTGTGGCTACAGGGCGCACTGATCACTCCGGTCGAGCTATGGGCCGGCCTCCCCTTCCTCAAGAGCGCCTACCGAGGCGCACTCCACCGCCGCGCAAATATGGACACGCTCATCGCGGTCGGGACGCTGGCCGCTTACCTCTACTCGGTGTGGTCGTTGTTGTTCGGGGGACACCTCTACTT
>JBPCPZ010000121.1:0-13388 GCA_050998655.1 Actinomycetota bacterium | reverse complement strand
GGGGGGAGCGGAGGGGGGGGGGGTGAGGGGTGTGTGGGGGGTGGGAAGTGTGGGTGGGGGGCGGGTTGTTGGGGTTGTGTGGGGCTGGGGGTTGGGGGTAGGCCGTGGGGGGCGGGGTGGTGGGGTCCGGTGAGGCGAGCGGGGTGAGAGGTGTCAAGAGGAGCTCGATATGGTGCCCGGCCGCGTTGAGCAAGGCGGTCATGACGGCACCGCGGTACCGGTTCTCTATCCAGTCACGGACGAAGGGACTGGGGACGCTCAACTCCAGAGTGGCCCCGTGGAAGGCTAGAGGTTCACAGTCGCCGAACCAGGCCGCGAAAGTTCCTTCCGAGAGCCGGGAACGAAGCTCATGAGTGGCGGCGTCCCAGAGCTGGTGAGGCGAGAGAGTTGGTTCCGCGCGGACCGAGGTGGTGAAAGTATTCAAGCTGCTCCCCCTAGTTGCTCAAGGAGCCCTGCTTCCCTCGTGGTTCAAGGGAAGTCGGCGTGGGATACAGCGGTGTCAACAGCCTTATCCACAGTTGTGGATATGTGGCCGGGTGCCCCCAACTGCATGCGCGCCTCATAAGACACCACTTCGGGGAAGTACCAGGACTCGACTCGCTTGGTTTTGTAGATTAGGACCGCCCTATCCTAAGCAGCCGCAGGTGAGGTGAGTCAAGCAAAGATTGCCCGGCGCGCGAGGAAGTTTCGGGAGAGCAGCGATTGACGTGCAGAAACGTCGCTCGGCTATACTCCTGCCACACGTTTTCGACAACTCGGGTATTTCGCGACGGCCCCTACCTCTGCGGAGGTCAGCCGTGAAAGAGACGGCAAGCCGATGACCAAGCGCACCTTCCAACCCAACAATCGACGCCGTAAACGAAAGCACGGCTTTCGGGCCCGCATGCGGACGCGGGCCGGCCGGTCGATTCTGAAGAACAGACGGGCCAAGGGCCGTGCCCGACTGTCGGCTTGAGTCCGGGAGCCATGTGGCGGAAGGAGTCGCTGAGCGGAGGCGGCGCGTTCCGGCGAGTGCTGCGAAGGGGGCGCCGGATCCGGCGAGAAGGGCTCACCCTGTATTTTCATGAACGCCACGGCCCCACGCATGTGGGGCTGATAGTTGCGCTGAGTCCCCGCAGCGCGGTGACTCGAAATCGGGCACGGCGGCGGCTGCGTAGCGCAGCGCGTCTGGCAGTACCGGCGAGCGGGTGGGATGTGGTGATCAGGGCAGACCGCTCTGCCATCACATTGGACTTCCAGGAAATGGTACGGGACATGGCGGTTGCCGTCGGAGAGGCGGCGGCGTAATGAGCCCACTCGCCGGAGCTCTGATAGGGGCCCTCAAGCTGTACCGGATCGTTTCTTCTGGGTTTCCACGCCATTGTCGGTTCGAGCCGACATGCTCGGGGTACGCCCTGGAGGCAGTTCGAGGCCACGGAGCCCTTCGGGGAGCAGCTTTGAGCCTTGCGCGGGTAGCTCGTTGCCATCCTTGGAACCCCGGCGGGCTCGACCCGGTTCCGCTCGCTCGGAGCCAGGACTAAGTGGGCTATTTCGAGGTCTTCGCCGGCGCCCTGGCAGGCTTTTATGCGGTCGTGCCCAGCTATGGCTTGGCCATCATCATGCTGACGCTGGTGACACGCGTCATCCTTCTTCCCCTGTCGATAAAGCAGACGCGTTCGATGAGAGAGATGCAGAAGATTCAGCCCGAGCTTACCAAGCTGCGGGCGAAGCACAAAGGAAATCGGCAGAAGCTCAATGAGGAGCAGATGCTCCTGTTCAAGGAGCATGGGGTGAATCCCTTTGGGGGTTGTGGACCCCTCGTTCTGCAGATGCCCGTGCTATTCGGGCTTTTCTATGTGATCCGACAGCCCTTGAAATACATGGGCTACAAGGCCACCGAAGTCGCCGGCGGCGCGCTGGAATTTATCCCCGGCAAGGTCGAGGGTTTTATGGCCACCATCCACGACTCCGCCCTCGCCAACGCCCTGTTCAAGCACCCCCTGCCCGTACACGACTTCCTCGGGCTGCGACTCGACTGCTCGTCGTCGCTGGCACTTCGAGGGAACGGGACGCCGGTTCTGTCGGAGGCGTGCGGCAATGGCCTGATCACGGCACTCCCCTATCTCATTTTGGTGCTCCTGATGGGGCTCACGACCTATTACCAGCAGAAGCAGATGCAGGCCAAGCAGGCGGCGCAGGCGCAGGACAGCCCTATGGCCCAGCAGATGCAGATGTTCACCAAGGTGATGCCGGCCATGCTCATGGTGTTCTCGTTCAGCTTCCCGTCGGGGCTGGTCATCTACTGGCTGACGACCAACCTATGGACCATCGCTCAGCAACGGATCATCCTGAAGGCAGTGCCTCTCGAGGCAGGCGCCAAGGCGGCTCCCGCGGGTAACGGTTCCCGAACCGCCAAGCCGGGCCCCAAGCAGCCGTCATCCGGCGGCAAGACGGGCCGGGGCTCCAAGCCGAGCGAGGGCGCGAAGGGGTCGAATTCCACTGCCAAGGGTTCGTCCACCGCGCAGGGCGGCAACGGAGCGGGCTCGCCGACCCGAAGTGGAGATCGGAAGAAGCGGAAGAGATGAGCCAAGACCGAACCGAGGCGAGCGATCAAGACGGAACCGAGGCGAGCGATCAAGACGGAACCGAGGCGACAGGACAGGAGCCGTCGGAGGATATGGCCGAGGAGGGGACCCCGGAATCAGCCCTTGGCGAGGTGAATGGGGACGCCGACGACAGGACTCGGGCGGAGGACGTCGCTCCTGAAGAGATCGCACGGGTGGCGGGCGAGTTCGTTGAGGGGCTTCTCGAGGCCATGGGCCTGCAGGGGGAGGTAGTGACCTCCGTCGCCGAGGGCCGGGTGTCGGTCGAGATCAGCGGGGACGACCTCGGGATGCTCATCGGTCGGCGCGGACAAACGCTCGAGGCGGTGCAGGAGCTCACTCGAACGGCAGTCCAGCGGCGCCTGAAAGCACATGTTCGGCTGCTGGTAGACGTGGAGAGCTACCGGGCCCGGCGCCGTGAGTCGCTGACCGAGTATGCCCGCGAAATGGCGGAGCGTGCGATGGAGCGGGGAACCGAGATCGAGCTCGAGCCGATGAACGCCTATGAGCGCAAGATCGTGCACGACGCCATCGCAGATATCGATGGAGCTTCCAGCTTCAGCGAAGGGGAGGACCCCCAGCGCAAGGTCATAGTCCGGGGCGAATAGCCCCACGGGGCGGTGTGATTTGTCGTCGTAGGTCGGGAATGTTTCACGTGAAACATGTCAATGGCCACCGAGGAACATCCTGAGGACGGTGGGCTCTCAGCAAGCTCAACTGGCCGAGTACGCGGCCCTCGTGAGGCGATGGGCGCCGCGGCTCGATCTGGTCTCGCCGGGGGACCTCCCCCGTTTTGAAGAGCGGCACATCGCCGATTCCCTGCTCGCCGTTCAGGTGGTGAACCCGTTGCCGCCGGGCCCGGCCGCTGACGTCGGTTCGGGCGCTGGTCTGCCCGGGGTCCCCCTAGCGATATCCGCCCACCCCCGGCACTGGCGCCTGCTGGAACCGCGGCCTCGCAAGGCCGCCTTCTTGGAGGAGTGTGTCCGTGTCCTCGAACTCGACTGCGAGGTGTTGACGCTCACCGCCCAGGAGGCCGCGCGGCGCCCATCCCTTGTGGGTGGTCACGTCTGTGCCTTGGCTCGAGCGTTGGCGCCCCCAGCCGTGGCCTTCAGGCTTCTGATGCCCCTGGTGCGAGCGGGTGGGGTGGCCGGGATCTTCGCCGTCGCGGGCACTCGGTTGCCGCCGGAAGCCAAGAGGGTATCGGAGGGCCTTGCTATCATGAGCCGCATGGAGGAGGGGCACTCACGCTCCGGCCCCGGGTGACGAGGTTGTGACTACAACGGCGTCCGGCCGAGCTGCGTGGAAGATACTGGAACAGGGTGCTAGGGCTCCCGGCGTGCCGGTTATTGCGATCGCCAACCAGAAGGGTGGCGTCGGTAAGACGACCTCGGTGGTGAACCTGGGAGCAGCACTGGCGCTGAGGGGATATTGCGTCCTTGTGATCGATCTCGACCCGCAGGCCAACGCGACCACCGGTCTGGGACTGGATCGGCGCGCCGTCGCCCGCTCGACTTATGAGCTCCTCTCGCAGGAGGCCGCTCTCGAGGATGTCGTGATGCCGACTGCCATCGCGGGCCTCGATTGTGCTCCCGCCAGCCAGGACCTCGCCGGAGCCGAGGTCGAGCTGGTGCAGCAGGCGGCGCGCGAGCGTCGGCTGAAGGCCGTGCTCGATGCCTCTGAGCGCCGCTGGGACATCGTGCTGGTGGACTGCCCGCCGTCGCTGGGCTTGCTCACCGTGAACGGGCTGCTCGCCGCTCACGGGCTGGTGGTCCCCGTGCAATGCGAGTACTACGCGCTCGAAGGCCTGGGCCAGTTGCTTAACACTGCGGAACGGGTGCGGCGTTCGCTCAACCCGACTCTTCGCATCACGGGGCTGTTGCTGACCATGTACGACGGGCGCACCAGGCTCTCGAGCGAGGTCGCCGACGAGGTCAGGTCCCATTTCGGGGAGCTCGTGTTCAAGGCCGTCGTCCCCCGCAGCGTGCGGCTCTCCGAGGCGCCCTCCTACGGGCAACCGGTGGTGACTCTCGACGCAGGCTCGCGCGGCTCTATCTCCTACCGGTTGGTGGCGGGCGAGCTGGAGGAGCGCTGCGCCCTTGTGAGCGCGGCGGCAGCGGCTCGAGAGGGCTCCAGAGGCACTCCTGCCCCCAGCACGGAGGGACCTGAGAGCGTGCCCGCTCGCGCCAGGCATGGTCCGGGGGGCAGAGGCTACGGCGTGGTGACCTCGGAGCCCGCCGGTCTCGTCGAGGCATGGCCGCCCGCGGACCCCTGGACCGAGTCGTGACCAGGCGAGCCGGCCTGGGCCGGGGCCTGGGCGCCCTGCTGCCTCCCGAGCTGGATGCAGGTGGCGACCCTGGACCACTCGAGGTGGGGCTCGAGGACATCGTTCCTAACCCGAATCAACCCCGTCGTGACTTCGATGAGGGGTCCCTGGCAGAGCTGGCTGCGTCGATTGCTGCACTGGGTTTGCTGCAGCCTCTGCTCGTGCGACCCTCCGAAGAGGGGCGTTACGAGCTGATCGCCGGGGAGCGCCGGTGGCGGGCTGCGCGTGCGGGCGGCTTGACCCACGTCCCCGTCATGGTGGTGGCAACCGACGAGCGCGGGTCCCTCGAGCGAGCTCTCGTCGAGAACATTCACCGTGCCGACCTCAACCCGATAGAGGAAGCCGCCGCTTACCGTCAGCTGATCGACGACGGCGGCCTGACGCAAGAGCAGCTCGCAAGCAGGCTGGGACGCAGCCGGACCGCCATCACAAACTCGATGCGGCTGCTCGATCTCCCGGTGGCCGTCCACGATCTGGTAGTGCGCGGGCGGCTTAGTGCAGGCCATGCCCGGGCCCTCCTAGCGCTCAACGAGAGCCCGTTTCAGAGTCGGCTCGCAGTTCGAATCGCTCAGGAGGGAGTCTCGGTGCGGGATACCGAGGACCTGGTTCGTCGCTATGGCGAGATGTCGACTTCCAGTGGGGCGGCCGGACGAGCTGCGGGCGACCGGCCGGCAGCCGAAGCTGTAGACGCCCAGAGGCTCCTCTCCGAGAGGCTTCAGGCGCGCGTGCGAGTGACCATGGGCAAGAACAACAAGGGTCGGATCGCCATCGAATTCACCTCTGAGGATGAGCTGAGGCGATTGCTGGCGCTGCTGGCGAGCTCCGGACGAAGCCCCACCGTCGCCTCCCCCGACCGCTAGCCGGCTGGTTCTCGCGAGGCGGCGCGGCCGGCGGACACGGCCAACCGCCGAATCGTGGAGAGGTCAAGCGTGGCTGTGCAGGCCCTCGAGGTAGCGCTCGGCGTCGATGGCCGCCATGCAGCCCATCCCGGCCGCGGTGATTGCCTGCCGGTACCTGAAGTCGACGACGTCTCCGGCTGCGAACACTCCCGGCACCGAGGTCTGCGTGTCGTCCGCGGGAATCGCAATGTAGCCCTCGGCCAGATCGATCTGACCCTCGAACAAGGAGGTGCTGGGCAGATGGCCGATGGCGACGAACACTCCTCCGACCTCTATCGAGCTGGTCTCTGTAGTCTCGAGGTTGAAGAGCCGCGCCCCGGCGACCTTAGTGTCCCCGTAAACCTCGGAGACGGTGGAGTTCCACACGAAGTCGATCTTCGGATTGGCGAAGGCTCGATCCCGCATGATCTTGGAGGCACGAAGCTCGGCGCGGCGATGTACCACGGTGACCTTGGAGGCGAACTTGGTGAGAAAGATGGCCTCCTCGAGTGCCGAGTCCCCACCGCCGACGACTATCAGCTCTTCATCCCTGAAAAAGAAGCCGTCACAGGTGGCGCAGGTCGATACCCCTCGACCCAGCAGCTCCTTCTCGCCCGGGATCCCCAGCATCTTGGCCTGGGCGCCGGTGGCAATGATCACGGCGGGAGCCTGGTAGGAAGAGTCACCGACGCGAACCTCAAAGGGTGAGGAGGAGAAGTCGACCGAGGTGACGTTCTCGGACAGGTATTCGGCCCCGAAGCGGGCCGCCTGCTTGCGCATCTGCTCCATGAGCTCGGGACCCATGATGCCGTCGACGAAGCCGGGGTAGTTCTCGACCTCGGTCGTTAGCATGAGCTGGCCCCCAGCCTCGAAGCCCTCGATCACCAGGGGGGCGAGATTGGCCCGCGCCGCGTAGACCGCGGCGGTGAGCCCCGCGGGGCCTGAGCCGATGATGATCACGTTCCGAGTGTCCTGCACCACGCTGCGGTTGTCCTTGCTTCGTCGGCAACGGCTGAGGCTCTCCTGCCTCCATGCGCCCGTCATTCTAAGGAGTAGAACGCCTGAGGCCACAGCGACATTTCCGTCGGGGAAGGCTCCTCTTAGGAACCGCCCGTCAGGCGGCTTGCCTGGTAGCCGAGCACAGCACAGGAGTTCGGCTCGAACGCCCACACCGCCAGCTGATCGGGGCGGGGGCCCGAGGAACTGGTGACGAACCCCACGAACAGCACCTCCCTTCCCTTGAGTCGGCCCTGCGCACCGACGGCGGGGAGGAGGCGAGCGTCTCCGAATTGCGACGAAACCTCGTCGATACAGGAGCGGAGTGAGGAGCGAAGCTCGGCGGGGGCCTGCGGGGCGAGAACATCGGCAAGCTCCATTTGCTTCTGGAGCTTCGCATCCCCAGCAGGTGCCCTGCGGTAAGCGGCGCGCACCGATTTCACGGCCGCGCGGGAGCGTGCCAAGGCGGCGACGCCATCGAGAGACGTGCTACCGAGATCCCCCAACCACACGGGAGTGCCCGAGAGCTTTCCGCCCATCGCCGTATCCGGTTCAGACTCCAGTGCAGTCTGGCTCCCGCCGGCGCTGCCCCCTGCGTCACTCGAATCCCCTGAGCTCCCGCCAAGGCCGCCCTGAAGTACCACCACGCCCCCGATGATCAACAGCGCGGCCGCGCCGAGGGCGGGCGCCAGCCGGCTCATGAAAGGACGCTCCGGCGAGGGCCGCGCCACCAGGGGGACGACGGCGCCGGCCTGCTGGGACCTCTGCTGAAGTGCTCTGTGGAGCTCGGCGCGCTCGGCGTCGGTCATCTGTTCGTCGGGCGCTTCGAGCAGGGCTCTCAGCGCGGCAAGCTCGGCGCGGCAGTCGGCGCACGAGCGGAGATGGGTTTCGAGCTCCTCGGTGCGCGCTCCCTCGAGCTCGCTGCGGGCGAACTCGAGGAGCCGCTCGGACCAGGCGTCGTGGTCGCCGGCCTTCGTCATCGCGTCGTCGTCATCTGAATCAAGAGGCATGTGGCTTGGACGGCGAGGGGTGCCCCGGTTGTTCCAGGCGGGCGGCGAGCAGCCGTCGCCCGCGGCTAATGCGCGACTTGACCGTCCCGACCGGGACACTGGTCTGGTGGGCGATCTCCTCGTAGGGGTAACCGCCGAGGTCGTGCAGCAATACAGCTTCTCGATACTCGTCCGGGAGCGATCGCAGGGCACGCGCCAGGTCGGCGCGCAGCGCGACGGTGTCATCGACTGGGGTCTGGCGCATCGGCTCTTCCGGAAGCGTCTCCTGGGGGACCGGGAGCCGGTTTCGTTTGCGAAGGAGATCGTGACAGGTGTTTATCCCCACGCGATACAGCCAGGTACCGAAGGAGGAGGTTCCCTTGAACGAGCCGCTGCGCCGAAGGAGGTTCAGAAAGGTCTCCTGAACAGCCTCCAGGGCGTCGGCTCTGTTTCCCATCATCCGCAGCCCAAGAGCAAAGATGCGGTCCTCGTGCCGTTTGACAAGTGTCTCGAAGCAAGCTTGGCGGCCCTGGTGGAAGCCCTCGAGCAGCTGCTCGTCCGAGAGCTCGTCAAGAGGCAAGGAAGCGAACCTCGGCGATGTGGGCGCTGCTAAGCGCATCAGGCAGCTCGGTGATCCACACCAGCCAATAGCGGGCTCGACGCCATCCGGCAGCAAGGCGAGTGATCTCTTCGGCACCGGCCGGTGCCCCGACCGTGGTCATGGCGGCCGAGTCCGAAGGAGCTTGGTCCGCGGCGCGCAGCTCGACTGTCATGCCGGGCGTGTCGGAGGTGATCACAGCGGCCTCGACCGCTCGTGATCGTCCCAGGTCGAACAGCAGGCCCACGCCCGCCTTGCCGAGCCCGTCTTCGTAGCTTTCAGTGGTCCAGTAGGTCCCGGCGTTGCCGTCGACGACGGCGGATACATCCTCGGAATGCTCCTCCTGATCGCCGAGGGGGTCGAAGTCGAGCGGCTTGTCGATCTCTAGGATGGGGGAACCGGAACCCGCGGAGCCGTCGCCGGATGCGCCGGCGCCCGGCCCCCGTTCCCCAGAAGCATCGAAGATCTGCGGTAGGACGAACCCCAGCAAGACCGCTGCGGCAACCACCACGAAGATCGGCACGAGGTTCCGAGTATGACTGGCGGACCGGCCACGATCACGCCCTGCTCCAGCAGAGTGCGGGCCGATAGCGGTGGTGGGCGAGCCCGGCGGGGAGGCGGGGGCGAACAGCGTCGCTGCTCCCGAGCCCGGGCCGAGCGCGATCCGCATGTCGTCGGTCGAGGAGAAGCGCTGCTCGGGGTCTTTGGACAGAGCCTTCATCACGACCTGCTCGGTCCGGCGAGGAATTTGAGCCCTAAGACCGCGCAGCGACGGAGGCGGTTCGTGCACATGAGCCATCGCCACTCCCAGGTGGTTCTCGCCGACGAACGGTGGCCGTCCTGCCAGCAGCTCGTACAGCAGGACTCCCAGGGCGTAGATATCCGAGCGTTGATCGGGCTCGCCCCCCTCGATCTGCTCCGGCGAGATGTAGGAGACCGACCCCAGAATCGAGCCGGTCCGGGTGAGATCTGTCGTGTCGAAAGTCGCCTTGGCGATCCCGAAGTCGGCCACCTTGAGCTCGCGCTCGCCGGTCAACAGGATGTTGGCCGGCTTGACGTCACGATGGACGATTCCAAAGCGATGGGCGTGACCCAGGGCGTCGCAGATGTCTGAGGCGACGGCGATCGCTCGGTCAGGCTCCAGTGGCCCCTCATCCGCCAGCAAGGACGCCAATGTGCCCCCGCTGCAGTACTCCATCACGATGAAGGGCCGGGCCGACTCTTCGTCGGGTGAGCTCGCCGCCCCGGTGTCGAAGATCGAGACGATTCGAGGATGCGAGAGCCGCGCCGCGGCAATTGCCTCTTGCTTGAAGCGCTGGAGAAAAGAAGGGCCACGAGCGAGATGAGGGTGCAGCAGCTTCACCGCGACCGGACGCGCCAGCACCTCGTCCCGAGCCAGCCACACAGTGGCCATGCCCCCGGCGGCGATCCGGGACTCGAGTCTGTAGCGGTCCGCTAGCAGCTCAACCTGAGACGTCATGTCAAGAGCCTAGTCAGCTCGAGGTGGTACAGGACGCCCAGTCGCAGGCGCGCCGTCCTTGAAACGATGTGGGTGGGGGCCGCTCATGACCCGTCAGGGCGTGTTGGTGTCGAAATGGGCAAAGGCGGTCGCGCGCGTCAACTTCTTGGCGGCCGGGATCCGTCCCAGGAACAGCGTCTTGGCCGTTCGCCTCATCTTGATGAGTACCACCCCTTGGGAATCCATTTCCGCCTTCACCAGGCGAGCGCCGTGCTCCTCGGCCAGGGCCGCGGCTTCCTCCGCGATCTGGGTCGCGGTCGGGCGGCTGCTGCCGGTGAGGTCGGTGGAGACGACGGCGGCAGTTTCGTCCACCACGCCTTGAAGGCTAAGGTAGTTGACCGCCGCCGAGGTACCGTCGAACAGGACCAGACCCAGCAGCGCCAGGAAAAGAACGGTCCGGGCCAGCCAGTCGACGATCACTCCGCGCTCGTCTCTAAGTGGGCTCATCGTTCCCTGTATCGGCCGGACGGCGTCGCGACTAAGAAATTAGCCCCCGGCGCGGTTGCGGCGGCGCGCCAGCACCCCCCGGACGAGCTCGAGCTCTTCGACCCCGAGCAGCCGGGCAAAGCTCAGATAGGAGCCGATCCCGAGTGCCACCGGAATCAGCAGCAGTCCCAGCTGTTGCAAGCGGCCCCGCCCGTCGAAACTCTGCTCGACCAAGGTCCACGATCCCCACACAAAAGCGGCCATGCCGGCGGCGGCGGCTCCTATCTTGGCCGTGCTGCGAGCGATGTGGGCACCGTCGAGCCCTCCTATTCGCCGGGTGAGGGAACGGGCCTGGAGGACGACCCCACACGTGTAGGCGGCTGCGTGGCCCGCGGCGAGTCCCCGCACTCCGAAGTCGAATACGACGAACATGACCACACTGACGATCGTGTTAAGTCCGACCGCCACGCAGTTGATCTGAAACGGCTTCTTAGTGTCGTGGAGCGAGTAGAAGGCCCTAAGGAACAGCTGAAAGAGCGAGAAGGGGACAAGTCCCACGACGAAGAAGCGCAGTACTCCGGCGACGAGCTCCACCGATGATCCGGTGACGGCGCCGTTGCGCAGCAGAAGACCCACTATCGGCTCGGCCAGGACAAGGTAGCCCACGGCAGCGGGCAGCACCAACAGCATGGTGCTACGGATCCCGGTCGAGAGCTGCTGACGAAACGAATCCCAGCTCTCTCTGACTGCGGCTTCGCTCATTCCCGGCAGCAACGCGGTGATTACGGAGACGGCGAAGAGACCATGCGGAAGCATGAAGAAGGTGAATGCTGCAACGTAGGCAGAGTATGACCCTTGCTCGGCGGTGGCCAACCGCTGCACGACCAGATAGCCGATCTGATTGACCACCACATAACCGATTACCCAGACAGACAGGCGAGCGAGCTTGGTGACCGAAGGATGTCGGATCGACATTGTGAGCTTGTACCGGCCGAGCCCGCGCAGAAAGGGTAGCTGTGCAACAGCCATGAGGGCGACTCCGCCGGTGGTCCCGGCGCCGATGAGCCATAACTGGCCGTTCGAGACCTGATCGAGGGTGACGGTGCCGTACGCGGCGCGAAAGGAGAGAAAGACCGCGATGACCGCCAGGTTGTTCAGTACCGGTGTGTACATGGGAGCGCCGAAGCGCTTGTGGGCATTGAGAAACCCGGCCGAGATCGCGGCCAGTCCATAGAAGATGATCTGAGGAATGAACAGACGAAGCAGCAGAGTCATAGCCTGCTGCTGCTTGGCGGCCGCTCGTGCGCTGCCTTCGACGTCGACGGCGTAGAAGTCGGCTATGTAGGGTGCGGCGACGACTCCTACGATCACTACCGCGGTGAGTGCTACGAGCGAGACATTGATGATCGCACTGGCGATCTGCCAGGCCCCTTCGTTGCCCTCCTTGTTGAGAAGCTCCACGAACACCGGGACGAAAACTGAGGTAAGTACACCTCCGAGCACGAGCTCGTAAATGATGTTTGGGGCGGTGTTGGCGTAGTTATAGGTGTCTGCGATGCTTCCCGGCTCGACGATTCCCAAAGCCGCGGTGATCGCGATGAGACGCAGCAGGCCGGTGGCGCGCGACAGGATGGTGCCGACCGACATGGTCGCCGTGGCGCGTGCGAGGCGGCTCAAGAGTTCGGAGCTGGGGCGGGCTCGCCCTCCCTTGTAGGTCTCAAAGCACGCACGGTGTAGAAGACGATGAGAAACAGCAGGGCTCCGACGGTAATTCCCACGGCGATCACGTTGAGCTCGGTAGATCGAACCGTGACGCGCTTTTCGGCGATGGAATAACCCTCCGGGGTCACGATTCGCGCAACCAGCGGAAAGGCGCCGCTGGTCTCGCTGATGGCGCTGATCTCGAGCTGGCGGGTGCCGGGAGCGACCGTCTTGGTGATGCGGCGCGCTTTGAATACGAGCCGGTCGGATAAGAGATCGATCGTCAGCCTCACAGAATAGTCGGTGTCGTTCGACAGCACGAGCTGGATGGGGGCTTCTCTCGAGGTCATGATGATCTCGTCCTTTCCGATGAAGCCGATCTTTGCAAGCTCGTTCCGAATGGTGGCGGTGGTGTCGGAGACGTAGCTCTCACCGCTCAACTCCTGTGCTCCGGCCTTCACCCACCAGGACCTGCTCTGGGCGACCAGAACAGCCTTCCGAAGACGTTGCCGCAGACCCTTCGGCGGCGACAACGATGCGAAGTGGTCGGTGAGTTCCTGTGCACTGCGTACTTCGGCCCAGTAGTTGTTGGCAGGCTCGTCCACGCCTCGCTCGGCCCGCTTTACCAAAGCCTTCGTCTTGCGGTTCGCGGCTAGCCTGAGCCCCTCCTCCAAGGTGACCGTCTCTATCCAGGGCGCTCGAGCCAGGGAGGAAAGGAGCAAACGCGCCACCGCCGGGCGTGGATGCCAGAGAGACGGAAGGGTCGCCTGTACCACCCGATCGGAGAGGCCCGGCGCCTCTTCTCGTATCTGGGAGGTCTCGGCGAAGAAGCGCTGAAGATCGAGTCGCTCCCGGCCCGGCGCGGCTATCTCGGCCAGCCTTTCCTGAAGGTCGGGATCGGAGAGGTAACCGGTCATCCGAGCGGCGCCGGTTGCGATGCTCACCGGACAGGTGAAGCTGGCCGACGGTTCCGGGCACCCCGACGACTCGGGATCGATGGAAGCGTCCGTAAACGAGTCCTGGGAGGCCACCAGGTGGCGGGTACCACCCAGACTGAGGGTCTCAGCGGTGGCAGCATCGAGTCGGCCGGCCGGTGCCAAGAGCCATGATCGAGAGAAGCTTCGGCCCACTGTGCGACCCGACTCCAGCGCCGCCCGCCCTACCTCAATCTGACGATCGATCTGTTCCCCGCCGGAGTTTCCATAGGCGCGGGTCAGCGTCGGAAGGTCCGGCCACGAGTAGGGCACCAGCAGGCGCTGTATTCCTTGTGTCCCCAATAGCTCCCGTAGAGAACGCAGCAGGGTGCGCGCCGCTGCCTGCGCCCCGGAACCGTCGCCCCGAACGCCCTCATCATCCTGGTAGCCGTCCCCCAGTGC
>JBPCPZ010000116.1:0-17456 GCA_050998655.1 Actinomycetota bacterium | reverse complement strand
GGAGCCGTCGGGACCTACGAAAAGGGGCACTAGTGGCGTGCCGTTCTTATCCGAGTAACTGCGGCCCACTGGCGCTTCCAATACGCCGGTGACCCCGTCGTCGTGTTCCCGGCGGAGAGCGCTCTTCGCCGGGAACCGGGGGCGTCAGCTTGCCCGCCTTGCGGTCTCGTTCGGTCTTGGCCTTGTGACACGAATAGCAGCGAGGCTCGAGGTTCTTTGTGGAGGCTGGGCCGCCTGCGATGTGGGGCTCCAAGTGATCGTTCTCGGTTCGAAAGCGATTGCCGCAGTCGGTGCATCTGACCCCGTCGAACTCGGGAGGGTCTCCCAACTCTAGCGCCAGGCGGACCTCTACAGGCGTGTTGCGGGTCCATCGGCAGATTTTGCGGAGGTCCTTGCCGTCGTAGAAGACGCCGGTTAGGAAGGCATCGGCGGCGATCTCCTTCGCCACCTGAGGTGAGACCGGCCCCAATCCGGGTATCTTGCAGAACTCGCCCGCCTGCACCTCGGTCCAGCCTCTCTTGGCCACCTTGTGGCTCACCAGGACGACCAGCTCGGGCCGCTTCGCCCGGCCCCTGCCCGATCCCGACAGCATCAAGGCGTAGGCGTCGGCGAGGTGGCGTTCGAAGGGCTCCCTTCTGCCGTCCGTCATGGCCCTGCGGCCGAGCCGCTGGGCTTCGGCTTCGGCCCGAGCCACGATGGGGGCACCGAGGTGCGGTTCGAGCTCCATGTGGATGTGCACCATCCCGAGCTCGTCTGAATTGCTGCGTGCCTTTCTCGCCCGGTGCTGGCGACCGGCGAGATCACGGTGCTGCTCGGCCTCGAGCTTTACCTTGCGCGCCTTCTCCTTGAGCACGTGAAAGGGCTGCTCCTGGGCCACGGCCACCAGCTCGCGGGCGGCACCGGGAGCCGACTCTTCGGCTGCGGCGATCTCTGTTGCCTGATCGAGCGAGATGTCTCCATGCTGGAGGGCGGAGCTCAAGTCCTCAGATGAGACCATCACCTTGCCCGTCGTGACCACATTCTTCGCAGCGACCACCGAAGAGCCGGTGAGCCGCGCCAAGTCAGCAGAGTCATCGAGCTTGCGAGACAGCGCAGCGATCCCGAAGGAGACGAGCTTGTCTGCGCGCGCGTATGCGGACAACAGCCGGCGCGCTGCCTCAGCCGTCATGAGCTCGGGTTGAAGGTTTGCGTTCTCCTTCTCCAGGGCTTCGATCGCTTGCAGGATGCCGGTTGCCATACCCATCAGCATTGCAGGGGGGTACGACAAAAGGGGGCCGGAAGGAGCCTTGCGAGCAAATTGCTCAAGATTCTTTTTTTGGTTCTGGGCGACCTCTTAGGAGAACGCCGGTGAGACCGACGTCGCTACAAGTCTGGCCGCCTCGAGAGTCGGATGGCCTGCGCGTTCGGTCGAACAACACATAAAGCAATCGCCTAGGCGAGCTTGAAGGCTAGACCGTCACCGCCGGATTCACTCCGTTTGTAGTGGCACGACCGTGTGACTTGCAGCGCAGTGCATCGCCGAGCGGGGAGGTCGCCGATCTCGGCGCGATCTTTCTGCCTTTCCCCTTGGCCATCCTGTAGCCAAGCCAGGACTGAAGCACCCTGAGACCCGACACCTCGAACTGCCAGATCTCGGAAGGAACTGGGCTGAAAATCCTGCCCCTACCGTCAAGCGCTGGTCGCCGGCGGCGTATCTGAACGAAGTTGGTATCCGGTGAGAGTGGAGTTGGTCTAGAAAAAGTCAGCGCGGGCTGCGCTTCAGCCGGTTCACCGGCACGCCCGCCAAGCCCAGCCGAGCCTGCAGGCGGGCCACGGCCCCCGGCTCGGGGCAGGCTCGCTCGTACCCCATCTCTTGAAGGAGCTCACCGGCAACCGCCTCGAACACTGCCACTTGAAACGGTGGCATCTGCTGTTCCCAGGAGCGGACGCCCGCAGTGGGCTTCCGTGTGACGTGAGGGTTGTAGCGCTCGGCCCGCGACTGGACCTCGTTACTGGACAGCGTTCCGTATTCAAGCATCGTTGGCTGGAAGGAGACGCCGATGAACGAGCAGAGCTTTTCCAGCTCCTGCTCGGGCTCTGCTACCAGGCGCTCGTAGAACAGCTCTGTGTAGCGCGCAGGTGGCAACGTCCGGCACGCGTCTATGCCGGCCCGCACGCGCGTCTGCCAGCGGTCGGCGGCACGGGCAACAGTCTTGGGACCAAAGGGCATATCTGCGTAGGAAAGCGCGACGTTGCGGCCATCGCGCACAACGTGAATGAAGCGAGCGCCACCGAAGAGCCCGGCCAACAAGTTGATATCAAGGACATAGCGGGGGGTCTTGTCTCCCCATAACGTCTTGTTGCGCGCGGTCGCGTAGGCTCGATAGACGGCTTCGATGAGCTCGTTGTAGGGCGCTGTGGCGCGTCCGCCGATCTGGGCGCGGACCGCATCGATGGGAAGCTCCCAGGCTTCATAGCGAGGATGGCGAGCAAGCCTGGAGAGGAGCTCCTCAACCGATGTCTCGCCCGGGCGGTAGAGCTCGACGATGAAGCGCGATTCCGGAGGCACTGCGATCTCAGAGTGAGCGTTGAGCATGAGTCGAAGCAGCGTGGTTCCGGAGCGAGCAGAGCCGACGACAAAGAACAAGACTTCAACCAGTCAGATGAGCGGTTTCAAGGAGCCGAACGAGCCGGAGAAGCGACGGTGCTCTACTCACAAGTAGCCAAGGTCCCGAAGGTGCTGTTCGACGTTTGCTTCCTCTTCGCTTGTCATTCCCGACTCGGCCACGACGGCAGTCGACTCGACGCGCGCTATGTAGTCCTGGAGCTTGCGGGTCAGCGCGGGCTCTTTGCGAGCGTGGTTGCGTCGCTCGTTGGGCGATCCTCCGGGGTTCAGGCGGTGCAACGTCCTTTTTCCGCCCGGCGCCTTGAGGAGTTTCCACTCGGGCGTGCGGGCGCCGACGATGCGATCGCCTCCCAGCTTCACACCGACTGCCTCCATGTAGGCGGGCTCCTCCGGGAGCGCGGCGCCGTCCATGAAAGGCTTGAGGCTGCGCCCGTCGATGCCCTCCGGAGGGATAATGCCGCAGAGGTCCGTCAGCGTCGGCAGCAAATCGATGTGGCGGACCTGGTCGTCCACTTGCCTTCCGCTGGGGACGCGTGGGCCGGACAGGATCAGCGGGACCCGCACAAGCTCTTCGTAGAGAGCAAACCCGTGCCCGATCTCAAGTCCGGCGAAGCGGTTATCGAGATAAGGAAGCCACTTGGCGAGCTGGAAGGTTCGACGCGAGCGCCGCGCTACTCGAAGCATCTGAAACTGGAGCGGAGATGACGGGTACTGCTCACCGTGGTCCCCGGTGACGACGAGGAGCGGGTCGTTACCGGCCGCTTCGAACACAGGCGCGAGCCATTCATCGGTGGCGTGAACTGCAGCCTGGTATCCGGTCTTATCCTTGAGCTTCTCGAACTTCGGAGGGGAGCGGTAAGGCCGGTGGACCTCCCAGATGTGCAGCAACATGAACCACGGCTCCGGGTACGAGCGCATCTTGGTGATGACCTCTTCACGCCAGTAGAAGAAGGGAACCTTGTACGCCTGCCGGCAACGCGCTTCATGGAAGCCGCGCAGGATGCCCGTTTCAGGCAGCAACGGACCCGTGACCTCCGCATAACAGCGATAGCCTGCCTGTGCAAAAATCTCCGCCATGGTCGTGACGGTGTCCGACAGTCTGTAGCCTTGCAGACCTCGAACACCGTGCCTTGGCGGATAGCAACCCGTCAGCATGGATGAGAACGAAGGCGTTGTGGTGGTCGCGGTGCACACAGCCTGACGGAATGAGACTCCTGTACGCGCGAGCCGATCGAAGGTGGGAGTTGCGACCTCCTCACCAAAGACTGCGTCGGCCCGCAACGAGTCGACGGCAAGCACCAGGACGTTGGGCAAGTCCGGGGCGCGAGAGCTCATCAGCCGGCCTCCGCGCACCGGGTGATCAGTGGCAGGCTCCTTCCCGGAAAGACGGCGCTGAACAGGCGCTTGCGCAGGCGATTGCCGAAGGCGGCGGGCGCCTCGACTCCGTCTGGGAGGTTGTCCCCGATTCGATAACGTGACAGGAACGAAGAAATCTCCTCGGGACTCACCCCGTTGGCTCGCATCTCCTCGACGCTCAAGAACAAAGAGGTCGCGGAGCTTCTCTCGATGAGACCTACGTCATCGTCGACATTGTCGAATCGCTGCCTGACGTCGTCGAGTAGCTCCGCCCGGTTGATGGCCCAGCCACCCTGACCCAGCGGCGTCTGCCCGTGGTCTGCCGTGACGGTCAGCACATAGCCGCCGTAGGGAATGTTGGCGTCAAGCCAGGTAACCAGGCTCTTCAGCCCCTCGTCCACCGAAGTGAGGACGTCGCCCATCTCTTTCGAGTTCATGTTCCAACGGTGCCCGGCGTGGTCCGGTGACTTGAAATGCACATAGAGGAGGTCTGTGATCGAGTCCTTGCCGAACCCCTCCTCGTCCAACAGTGTGGTGGCGGTCCGAGTGACCCAGGCGGCGTCGGCGGGCGTGAAGCCGGCCTGGATCGTGGAGGTGTCGTGGCCTCGCCAGCGCCCGTCGATGCTTCCGTCGGCGCCGTCCATCTCGGCGCGGTCGGCGTTACGCCCTGTGATGGTGGAGGCCCAGCGGGGCATTGAGTAATAGCGGTTATCCGTGGTCCAGTCACCCGAAGGCTCGGCGATCAAGGCGATGTCCTTGTCACCCTTGCGAATCGACGCGCCGTGGCCCAAGAGGCCCAGGGGGTAGTTGCCGGAGGCGATGAGTGCCGCCTTGGCCCGGTTGCCGTTGGCCGCATCCCATCTGTCGGCCAGAGTGTCGGAGCGCAGATTCAAACGGGGCGCCACGGGAACTCCCGAGTAGTTGCCGTCGTAAGTAAACGCCCCCACGAGCTCGTCCTTCTTGCGAATGGATATCCCGGTCACGCCGTGGACTTGCGGGAAGTTGCCGGTCGACATGGTGGTGTGGATGGCGGGTGTGATGGACGGCGACGATCCCACCACGGCCTTCTTGATGCTGGAGCCTCCAGAGATCATCCTGGCGAGGTATGGCCACGAGCTGGGCCGAGGATCGAGGACGTTCCAGCCACCGCCGTCTATGGAGACGGTGACGAGAAGGCGCGGCGGCGCCGTGGCATCGGTGAGGACCTCCTGAATCGGTTCGCCCTGGCGCTCGCCGAAGTCGAAGCCGAGCATGGCGGCGTGAGTAGGGGCGAGGTCGGCGAGGGTGACCTCCCTATCGATGCTGAGCTCGCCCTGTGGCTCTACTAAGCCTGGTCCGTAGAAAACCAACGGAACCCGTTGGAGAAAGTCGTAGGGCCCCGAGTGACTGGTATTGGCGAATGTCCCTACGTAGCTCGGGGGCCGGGGGACGAGCACTAGGTCGCGGCTTCGAAGTGGACCGGGGACCCAGCCGCGGTCGATGTAGCGGATCCATCTCGGAGGCAGCTCGCAGGCGTCCCGCAAGTATCTTTTCTTGGGTATCGGGACCTGGGCAGTTTGACGCGTCGAACGGTTGCCCTGGACGACCACCGAGGAAGGCCGCGTGTGGCCGGATCTTGCCTGCAGCTGTCTGGACGCTCCTACGGGGCCAACGGCTGAGGGCTGGGTCACCAGCAGGACTGCGCCGATAACGGCCGCAAGCGCCATTGGGGCGAAGGGCAGCACCGGGTCGCGCCGCCTCACAGCGTCCACAGCTCCTCGGGGCGCTGCTCGAGTGACCAAACGGCCGCGTCAACACCCATCTTCACTGCGTGATCCATGTTTCCGATCTCGTATTTCCAGGACCCAAAGCGGCCGCGCGACAGGATGTCGAAGTCCATGAGCCAACCTTGGGCGGTCTTGAGCGCCCGATCGCGTTCCAGGGTGGGAACCGGGTAGGCGTAGGGAATGTCCTCGAGGTGCAAGGAGGCCACCTCAGGCCTGCCTTCGACTACTCCTGCAGCCCTCAGACCTGCCTCGACCGCCTCCGGCAAGCCGCGTCGAGGGGTCGGCTTGTAGGAGGAATAGGAGGTCTCGGTCATGTAGGCCGAGTATGTCGAGGTATCCGATTCCGGCACATTCGCGGGCGAATACTTGGCGAAGTTCGTGGCTCTGTAGAAGGGTGCATCGTCCTGGGGGAAGTACATCCACGACTTGTCGTCCTTGAGCTCGAGCTCATAGCCCACCCCCACCATGTAAACGCCGTTGTGCTCGAGCTTTGCGGCCGCTCCCCTCACCTCTTGGGGGCAGGGCTCGAGCTTATGGAGCAAGAGATCGAGGGGCATGGTCGAGATGAGCGTGTCGTAGCCCTCAGAGGCGCCGTCCGCGTAATGCACGGTCTTGTCCTCGACTCTTATCTCGATGACGTCACGCCCGTAGGTGATGTTCCGGTCGAGGCGTTCGGCAAGTCTTTTGTAGATCTCCCCTGTTCCCCCAACGGCGGGAAACACGAAGGTGTTGTTGGGCCCCCACGCGATGTCATCCTCCTGGAAGACGAGGCTCCTGAGCGCTCGCTTGTAGTCGAGGACGCTCACCCTCTCGCCGATCCAGTAGGACTGCATGCGCTCGGGGGGCGTCGCCCATACCTTGAAGTTGTAGGGGCGCATGAAGTGTTTGGTAATGCCGGTTCCGAAGACCGCCTCCATCCAGGTGGCGAAGTCGGTGCTGGGGTCGCCGCCGGGGGCATCGATGAGCCCGAGGACACACTCGTAGGCGACCTCCTCCGGGAGATAGCGAAGGTTGTTCTGAAACGGGTAGGGCACCCAGCGGTCGGAGAAGCGGATGTAGGAGGAACGGTCGTGGCGAAAGACGTCCTCGCCCATGACGTCCTCGAGCAGACGGTCGAATTCCCCGAAGTGGCTGAACACGACGTGTCCGCCGTGATCCCAGGTGAAGCCCTGGGGGTCGGTAACCGACGCCGCCAGCCCCCCGGCCCGGTGCGAGCGCTCGACCAGCTTCCAGTTCTTGTAGCCCCTCAGCGAGAGTTCGCGCGCCGCCCCGAGCCCGCAGGGGCCCGCTCCGATGATCAGGATCTTGCCGGGGGCCTTCATTGCTCGCGTGGTCCTCGCATCGCTCGAAGTGCTGGTGGGGGTCTCGCGTGCTGGGCAGGCGTGATGGGCGAGGACCCGTCGACCAGCGAAGTTTACAGGGGAGCCCGCCCCGAGCCGCGTCTATGCCGCTCTGGCCGTTCCGGCGACCGGCTCCAACCCCCGACGGTTCGGCCAACCGCTCGCCGCGCCCAACCCAAAGTGGTGGCGAATGTCCTCGGTCCGCTCTTACCCACAGCTTTTCGTGGGTAGATGTCCTCGGTCCGCTCTTGCCACCCTCCAGACCCGGCCCCGCCGAGCGGCTACGCTCGGCCTCCAATCCGGCGATTGAAGAAAGCAAGGGGGCAACTGTGAGGAGATCCAACCAACTGGCGGCCGCAACGGGCCTGGGGCTCATCGGCCTTGCGGTGCTCCAGGAGAGGCGCAAGCCGCCCTCGCAGCGTTCCTGGCACGGCCACGTGCTCGGGTTCGTGCCCTACGACCTGAGGCCCCCGAGCGTGAGCCGCTTCCGCCGGGCATGGTGGAACCCGTCTGATCCGCGTGTCTTCACCGAAAGAGACTTCGGGGTCGGCTGGGCGGTCAACCTTCCCAGCCTGGTCCGCTTTGCTTCCGAGGTCCTCACCGCAAGGTGATTGCGCCGGAGCGGGCGATCTCGGTTCTCGGGGTCCGGTTGGCGCGCCTGTCCCCGCGTGCCGCCCTTGCCGAGGCCGAGCGTCTCTACGACGCGCCCGAGTCCTCCTACATAGCGCACGCCAATGTGCACACCTTGAATCTGGCGAGCAGGGACGAGCGTTACCGCTTTGCCCTCGAGAACGCTGCCATTGTGCTCAACGACGGCAAGGGCGTCATGCTGGCCGCTCGCATCAAAAGGGATCGATTTCCGGCCGACCTCAACGGCAACTTCTTCACTCCGCTCCTGCTCGAGCTCGCGGCGGAGCGCGACTGGCCCGTTTACTTCCTCGGGGCGAAGCCGGGAGTGGCCGATAGGGCCCTCGAGCGCCTTGTCGAGAGGCTGCCGAGACTCCGCGCGGTGGGCGTGCGCGACGGCTACTTCGATCCCGGAGATGAGTTGGTGGCGGCGGCCGTGCGCGCGGCTGGGACCCGTTTGCTGCTCGTGGGCCTCGGCAATCCCGCTCAGGAGCTCTGGATGCAGACCAACCTCTCCGCCACAGGAGCGCGCCTCGCCGTGGGAGTGGGTGCGTTCTTCGACTTCCAGGCGGGGCAGGTGCCGCGGGCGCCCGAGTGGATGAACCGGGCCGGCATCGAGTGGGTCCACCGCCTGGCACAGGAGCCTCAGAGGATGTGGCGACGCTATCTGCTCGGCAATCCTCGCTTCGTCACGCGCGTGGCGGCCGAGGAGCTCAAGAGCAGGCGATGAGCGAACACGATTCCAGGGCTGCATCCTGCTTCATCATCGCCACCCGGAACCGGCCCGACGAGCTGCACACCACCGTCGAGAGCCTGGTCGCTCAAACCGTCCTTCCGGCCGAACTGTGCATCGTCGACTCCAGTCTCCAGTCGACGAGCCGTGCCGCGATCGAAGGACTCTGTGACCGAGTTGCTCTGCCCCTCGACTACGTCCACCCAGCGCCGCGAGGGCTGCCCAGGCAACGCAATCTGGCTCTGGAGAGAACCTCGGGTGACCCCGTTTTTCTCATCGACGATGACGTCTACCTCGAACCCACCTGTCACGAGCGAGTGCTGGCGGAGTACGAGCGCTGGGATGAGCGTTTGGGAGGGGTTCGGGCAGGTCCGATGACGGCCGCCAGGCCGCCGTGGTTTTCGGTGGCATGGCGGAGGTTGTTCGGCATCGGAGGCTGGTGGCCTGAGGCCTCCGGGCGAGTACGCAAGGGTTTCTGGCTCGAGGGAACCTCCTACTCGGCCGGGGTCAAGAAGCAGGAGGCGTTCGTCGGCTACTTCATGTCCTATAGGCGGTCGGTCTTCGCCGAGGAGCGCTTCGACGAGGAGCTGTCCGGATATGCCAGCCAGGAGGACATCGACTTCTCCTACCGGGTGTCGCGTAGGTGGACGCTGGTGCAGACGCCGCACGCACGCTGCGAGCACTTCAAGACCACCACCGACCGGCTCAACTCGAGAAAGCTCGAGCGCATGAAGCTCGCCAACCACTTCTATCTGTTCCGAAAGAACATGCCACAGGACATCCGCCACCGGGCTGCTTTGTGGTGGTGCCGGGTGGGCCTGTTCCTGCACAACACCGTCAAGGCGGCTGCTCGGCGTGATCCGGGACTGGCGGCCGGGATCGCCATCGGTGCGTGGGAGCAGGCACGGGGCCGCGGCCTCATAGACCCTGCAACAGACCCATGAGCGTTCCGCAGGGCGCCCTCGAGATCGGCGCCAAGCCGCGCGACTACTGGTGGACGGTGATCGCGGTCGACCCACTTGCACTGCCGCTTACCCGAAGGCTGGCGCGCTCGGGATCGGTATCGCCCGATCAGGTCACGATCGTCTCCGTCCTGCTGGGCCTGCCGACGGGGCTTGCCTTCGCCACAGGCACCAGGGCCGGCCTCGTGGTCGGGGCGCTGCTGTTCTATATCTCCTTCCTGCTCGATTGCGTGGACGGCAAGCTCGCGAGGGCGCTTCGGACCACCAGCCCCCGAGGCAAGGTGCTCGACGACCTCGGCGACGGCGCCCGGCGCGGCAGCGCGGCGGCCGGGCTGGCGGTCTTTCTGTGGAGGACTTCATCAGGGGGGGTCTTCTGGCTGGCGGTCGCCTATGGGTTCATGGCCTACTACTTCGCGCTTATCTCGGGAGGTACGCGCGGCGAGCCCCAGACCAATGTCAGTGGTCGGTGGTCCGAGGCGCTGGCGCGTCGGCGTCTGCTTCCGACCCCCGGGACCCCCGACGTCGCCGCGCTGGTGTTCGTCCTCGGCCCCCTCACTTCGTGGGTCGCTCCGGCTTTGGTGGTCGGAGACCTCCTCTTCACCCTCGCGATCCTGCTGACCGTGTACCGGCTCTTGAGGCACCCTTGATGAGCACCAGGAGCAAGGTCCTCCTTCTGGGTCTTGACGGCGCGACCTTCCGCATCCTCGATCCCGCCTTCGCCGAGGGACACATGCCGGTGTTCAAGAGCCTGCTGGAGCGGAGTGCGTCCGGAATCCTCACGTCCACGCACCCGCCTTACACTCCGCCGGGCTGGACCTCGATCTTCACCGGCGTGAATCCCGGCCGCCACGGCATCTTCGGGTTCACGCTCGGCAACTCTCAGCGCAGAGGCGGGCTGGTTCGCCTCGACAAGGTCAAGGCGCCGGCGGTCTGGAACGCCGCCAACGCCCAGGGCTGCCCGGTGGGTCTGTTCAACATCCCCATGACCTATCCGGCTCCACCCGTGGACGGCTTCGCGGTCTCGGGCATGCTCACTCCTGAGGGAGGAGGTGTCACCCCCGAAAGCTTCACTCACCCCGAAGGGCTCGCGGCCGAGCTGATCTCGCGCGCGGGTGGCTACGAGATCGACATCGACGTGAACTACGACGAGGACTGGAAGACCACCGCCATCGAAGAGCGGCTTTCCGCCAACCTGACGAAAAAGCGCAGCGCGCTGAAGCTTCTGCTGGAACGCCACGAGGTGCCGCTGCTGTTCGTTGTCCTAGAGGCGCCCGACCGCCTCATGCACGCTCATTACAAGTACATCGACCCGGCCTGCGAACACTTCCACAGGCCTGAGGCCCTGCCCATAAGGGAGCGAGTGTGGGCCTTCTTCGACGAGATGGATGCGCTGATCTCGGACCTGCTCGAGTGGACCTCGGAAGGGGACTACGTCGTGACGATGTCGGATCACGGCTTCGGTCCCAAGGACAAGGTCGTGAACCTGAACCTCGCTCTGAAGGAGTGGGGGCTGCTGTCGCTCTCGGGCGCCGCCGGCCTGTCGAGCTCCCAGGGGCTGCGCAAGGTCGCTGGGCGGGCCAAGAAGGCTCTTCCCCGGTCGCTGGTAAAGCGCGCCAAGGGCGCGGCGCACTCTTCGATCGACTGGTCTAAGACGAAGGCATTCGCGGCCCCCAATCCTCAGCAGGGGATCTATGTGAACCTCGAGGGCCGCGAGCCCCACGGCTCGGTGACTCAGTCTGCTTACGAGGAAGTGCGCCGCGAGATCACTGCCCGCTTCTCTGAGCTTGTGGACCCTGTGGACGGCAAGCCCGTGCTCGACAGCATGTATCGCAGGGAGGAGGTCATGTCGGGGGCCGAGGCGGTAGACGCTCCTGATCTCTTTCCGGTCTGCCGCGACTATACCTACGAGCTCTCGGACGGTCTCTATTCGGCCGCAGTGCTCACCGACTACAGGGAGCTTCCGCGCGGCTTCCACCACATGGACGGGGTCTTCTCGATCACCGGGCCGGGGGTGGCCGCGGCGAGCGGGCTCCAGGCCAGCCTCTACGACATCGCCCCGACCGCCCTCTATCTGCTGGGGCTGGAGGTGCCCGAGGTCGACGGCCGTGTCCTGGCCGAGTTCCTCCCTCCCGAGCTGATCCGGTCCCGGCCCGTGGCCTACAGGGCGCTGGAGCTGCCCAACGCCGGCGAGGGAGCCTCGGCGACTCCCTACTCGGCCGATGAGGAAGCGCAGATCGAGGAGTCCCTGCGCAACCTCGGCTACCTCTGATTCACCCTCAAGAACGCGAAAACGCGTAACCAATCCCCAGACAGGATGTCTAACGAATCAGTGGCAATCAGCCGCATATCCTACGAAAGGGGAACAATGGCAATTGCAACGCGCGACAAGACTCCGGGCCAGCTCTTTGCTCTGGTATTCGGGGCGGTCTACCTTCTGATCGGGCTTTTGGGCTTCGCCGTAACGGGCTTCGACAACTTCTTCAACTCGAGCGCCAACGAGGTCCTGATCGCATTCCCGGTCAACCCGGCGCACAACATCGTGCACCTTCTGATCGGTGGGGTGTGGCTCGCCGGCTCCAGGACGGTGGCGGGAGCCAAGCTCGCCAACATGGGCGTCGGTGTGGCCTACCTGGCCTTCTTCCTTCTCGGTCTCGTCGGGGCGCTGCAGTGGCTCTCGATCGAGTCGGGTCTCAACGCCGACCAGTTCCTGCACCTCGTCTCCGGTGGCCTCGGCGTCTACTTCGGTACCGCAGGCGCCACTGCCCGGCGGCCGGTCACGGCCTGAGCTTCACCGCTTCAACAGATCGGGGCTCGCCTTCGGGCGGCCCCGATTTTCGTTGTGGCCTAAGCCTTGCGAGCCTGATCGAGGTCGTCGACTGCCAGGATCACTTCGGTCTCGCCGGCCGACCGCCGTGCGACGTAGGCAGAGGAGATGTGAATCCCGGAGTTCGCCAACCTTCGGCAATAGCGCCCCAGCTCGCCGGGGCGATCGTCGACGGTGATAACCAAGACCTGGCGGATGCCGGCGATGTCGTAACCCGCGCGCGTCAGCAGGGCGGCGGCGTCCTCACCGTCGTCAACGACGAGATGGATAACCCCCTGATTGTTGTGGGTGGAGGCGGACAGCGTCTCGATGTTCACGCCCTTGGCGCCGAGCAGCTCGCCGAGATCGGCGAGCACGCCCGTATCGTCCGGTACCGAGACGATGATTTCTTCGAGCATGCCCTAAGCGTAACTCCACCGATTCCTGCCCTCGATCCGGTGGCAAATGTCCTCGGTCCGCCTCTACCCACGGAATTCTGTGGGTAGATGTCCTCGGTCCGCGTTTGCCACCGCGGGCCGCCCAGACAGTCGGCCGGGATAGTGGGCGCCCTCGGTGCTCAGCAACGCCCGCAGCGTCCACCACAAGATCCAGAGGTCGAGCGACAGCGAACAATTCTGGATGTAGAAGAGGTCGTAGCGAACGTAGTCGGCGAAGCTCGTCTCGGTGCGCCCGGAGACCTGCCACAGCCCGGTGATCCCTGGCTTGACGCTGAGCCGGTTCGAGACCCAGTCGTCGTACTGCTCGACCTCGCTCGGCAGCGCGGGCCGGGGACCAACCAGGCTCATGTCGCCCCGCAGCACGTTCAGAAGCTGGGGTAGCTCGTCCAACGAGTAGCGGCGGAGCTTCTTGCCGACGCCGGTGATGCGAGGATCCTCCTTGAGCTTGAACAACAGCCCCGGACCCTCGGAGAGGTGCTCGAGCTCGGCACGCCTTTTTTCAGCATCCTGATCCATGGTGCGGAACTTGAGGCAATCGAACTGCTTGCCGTCGCGCCCCACCCTCACCTGGCGAAATATCGCTGAGCCCTCAGAGTCCCTTCTGATCCACAGAGCAGTAGCCGCCAGCACGGGACTCAGCAGCAACAACCCGAGGGCCGCGACCGTAACGTCGAGGGTGCGCTTGATCGTTTGCTGAACCCTGTCCATGCCCGTTCGGCGGATGTAGAGCAGGGGCACGCCGGCGACAGACTGGACGACCATCCGCGAGGCCATGAGATCCAGCGTCCCGGATGTGATCTGAAGATCGACGTCGACACCCTGCAGCCCCCAGATGAGCCGGTTGAGCCGTGCGGCGTCGTCGAAGGCGGAGGCGGCCACCAGAACGAGGCCCGCGCTGTGAGCGTCGATGAGCTCTCTGAGCTCGCTGGGGTGGCCGATGACGGCATGTCCCTCATAGATCTCCTGGCCGAGGGGAGCGTTGTCTTCGACGAAGCCGACGATCTCGTAACCAAGCCAGGTTTCTCTCTCGAGAGTCTTTGCCACCGTACGAGCCTCGTGGTTGGCGCCAACCACGATGGTACGGGTGACATCTCCGCCCCGCCGCCGCAAGAAGTGCAGTATCTTTCTCACCGCAAGGCGCTCTCCGCCCACCACGACAAGGCCGGACAGCGCCGCAAACAGAACCCAGGCGCGCGCGATGTTGAGAGCGAAGACCGAGTCGGCGAGGAAGATGAGCACGGTGCCGGCCACCACGCCGTGGAAGACCTGCTTGAACTCGTTCACCGGGCCCAATACCTGGCGAGGCTCGTAGAGACCATAGAGGTAGAACAGGAGCACGTGCACGGGTGTGGCGAGTAGCGTCACCAAGGTGTAGTCGACGCTCGCGGCGGGAGAGGTGTTCAGGACCTCGAAGCGAAGGATCGAGGCGATGAAAAGCGCCGAAGAGACGGCAACGGCGTCGGCCGCAACTCTGAGCGCAATCCGCTGGGCGCTGCGAGCCTGAAGCGGCTGTTTCGACCGCGCCGACTCAGTGTCGTCCAGTGCGACTGCTGGCTGCGCCATTACCGATAAGAATCCGCTCAGAGGTACCCGAGTCCCCGAAGGGACTCCTCGATGGCGGCCTCTTCCTCCTTGGAGTAGGGCGAGCTCTCCTGTCTGCTACCGGATGATATGGCGGGCGTGTACTCGATGGGTCGCTCCGTCAGCGCGGCTTGCCGCAAAGCTGCGGTCAGCACCGAGCCGTCGAGGCCCTCGGGCACCCTCAGGCCTGCGAGGTGGAGCAACGTGGGTGAGATGTCCATGACGGTGCCCTCGAGCCGCGCTCCGACATCCACCTCGGGAGCTCGCAGCGCGACGACCCCGGCGGGATGGTGGACGCCGCGCGGGAGATGGCTGAGGTCCTTGAAGGGCGCCCGGTGAAAGACCTCGTCGTCGAGCTCGAAGCGGTGGTCGCGCATTACCGGCAGGAGATCGGGCGCCCCCTCCAGGGCATCTCCAAAAAACACCTCCTCGGAACGATGAACGACGTCGACGACGAGGTCGCCGTCGGGCCCGACAAGGCTTCTCAGAGCGGCCGCGATCTCGTCCTTGAGCGCTTCCAGCTCAAAGGGCTCGACGCAACCGAAGCGCTCCCGGCCTTTGAGATTGACGAATATCCCCTGCTGTGGAATGGGGGACGCGAACGCTTTCGTCTTATCCCAGTCGATGGCGGCAAAAGTCGCGCCTTTCGCCTCGCGCGCTACGCGAGCGGGCAGCACGCGCTTGGCCAGGGGTACGAGGCTGCGGGCCAACCTCGTCTGCATGGCCTTGGCGAGGGGCTTGATCTTGAGATAGCCCCACCTCTCGAGGAGCGCGTTGGTGTGCACCGATGACTCCCACGCGGTGAAGCCGTGGTCCGAGCAAACAAGGGAGGCGCCGTCGCGCCCCGCGTAGTCGTCGAGAAGCCCGACGATGTCGTCCATGAGCCGGTAGCAGCGCAGGAGCGGGGGTCTTATCCGGGCGCCCTCGGGAGTGTCGAAGAGCAGGGAGGAGCGATCGAGGTAGCGGTAATAAACATGCTGCAGCCGGTCGGGCGACTCGAGCACGGAGAAGAAGATGTCGACCGGGTCCTCCTCGAGCAGCCGTTCGAGCACGGTCTTTCTCTGCTCCAGAACTGAGAGAGCGCGCACGCACAGCTCGTCGTCGCGATAGTCCTTTTCCCAATTGGCGCTGGTGTCGACCTGATAGCCGGGCACCCACGACAGCACCCTCTTCTCAAGTGAAGCAGGGTGTGCGAAGCCCTGTAGCTCCTCGGAGAAGCCGGGCGTCATCATCCCTGAGATCATCCAGCCGTTGAGGGGCCGGGGCGGATAGGAAAGAGGCAGGTTGTAGATGCCCGTGGTGAAGCCCTGGGCGTTGGCCATTTCCCACAGGGTTGACGAGCGGATCCGCCCGGCATGCATCAGCTCCTGGCGCTCGGATTGGGCGTTGCCCGCATAGAACCCGTAGATGCCGTGCCGGCCGGGGTTGACTCCGGTCACCGCCGAGGTCCACGCCGGTGGCGTGTAGGTGGGGACGGTGGAGGTTAGCTCCCCCCACGCCGAAGTGGCCTTCAGCGCGCCCAGTCGCGGCATGACGTCGTCCTCGATGAGGGGGTCGAGGAGATGCCACGCGACCCCGTCCAGCCCTATGACCACGGCCCTGCCCAATTAATCCCCCCAGATTTTTCTCACGAGCGCGTGTGCCCGGGGGGCGTCGAGGTCTGACTCCTCGAGGATCGTAAACCGGCCGGGGCGGGTCTGAGGGGCACACAGCAGCACCTCGACGACGTCGTCCTGAGACAACCGGAGCTGTGAGGGGTGGTCCGGGAGCCCTACCTTCTTCAGGCGGGCGCGCAAAGCCGATGCGTCGTCCCCGTAGAGGGTCGTCGAGATGACGCAGCCGAACGCCACCTGAGCCCCGTGCAGGGCGCGGCCCGGAAAGCGCTCGTCGATGGCGTGCGAGATCTCGTGCTCGCCGCCGGAGGCCGGCCGAGAGTTCCCCGCGCTGATCATGGCAAGACCCGAAATAACCAGCGCATCCGCCAGCTCCCGCAGCCGGGCGGGATCGCGTCCCGTCTGTGCGATGTCAGAGTCGAGGTGCCGCGAGATGCGTTCGTAGGACTCCGTCGACAGCTCCCAGGCCCGCTGGTCCACAGTCGCCAGCCCCCGCTCGGAGGCCAGGGCCCAGTCGCGGAGCGCGAGAGGGTTGGCGAGCAGGTCGCCGAGCCCGGCCGCCACCGACTGCAGTGGTGCGCTCAAGAGGGTCGGGACAGAGATAAACACCAGGCGGGGAGCGATCGCGCCCACGCTCTGTCCCCACCCCGTCCCGGCGGGGACAACCGCGACCGGAGAGCAGATGCCGTCGTGAGAGGGCTGTGTGGGGACTGCCACCATCGTGACTCCGGCGCGGGCGGCGGCGAGCTTGGCCACGTCCAGGCAACGGCCGCCTCCGATGGCCACGACGGCATCTGCGCCGCGCCGGCGAGCAAGGCCACCGAGGTCGAGAGCCCAGCGCTGGTCTGCTCCGGCGATCGGCTGCACGTACTCCACCGGGTTCTCTATGGCCGCACCGAGTCTCTTTCCGTGTGTGGTCGCCACCACCAGCGGCGCCGAGACGCCCAGGATCTTCAACCGTTGTGCCAGCTCGTGGGCGGCGTCCTCCTCGGAGCCTTCCTCGTGAACGACGACCTCGGGGAAGGAGGTCAGCCCCATGATTGCTCGTGCTGTTCGACGACGGCCACCGCCCCTGCCACATCCTCGGGACTGTCCACCTCCGCGTACTCGTCCTCCTCCACGGCCGTCGCGCGCGTCTCGATGCTCCCGAGCATGCGCGCGTACACATCTTCGTAGTAAAGGGCGGTCTCGGCCGTCCACTGAAGCGAGGTGGCGATGTCTCCGTAGGCGCGCGCGCCGCGAGGCCGGATGACCGATACGCCGCAGAACTCCCCGTGGCTGCGAACCATCTTGATGCCCTTGCCGATGGCTTTCACCGTGTCTCCGTCGAGCTCGACCCGCATGTCTTCTGCTTCCAGCCGGCGCCGGCGCTGCACCGCGAGGACGAGGTCTGAGTCCGATGCAACCGCTCGCTCCAGCACTGCCGGAGCGATCACGATGTCGGAGTTGAGCACGAGCACATCCATGCCGGGGGACTGGTCGAGTGCCATGCGCACCGAGTGGAAGTTTCCCCACGACGCAAAGCGGGTGTTTCTCACATAGGCGACCTGCAGGCCCTCGGAATGGTCTGCCAGGTAGGCCTCCAATGCCCGGAAGCCGAAGCCCGTGATCA
>JBPCPZ010000120.1:0-7511 GCA_050998655.1 Actinomycetota bacterium | reverse complement strand
ACGAGGAGGCGCCCTACGGCAGCATGTCTCTGCTGGACGCAACGGTGTTCTCGGTCAACGTCGTCTACGCGCAGCTCGGCCTCGAGGTAGGTCCGCAGAACGTCGTCGACACGGCCGACGAGATGGGTGTGGAAACGAGCCTGTCTGCGGTCCCTTCCGCGGTTCTGGGGACGAACACGGTCAACCCCCTGGGCATGGCTTCCGCCTATGGGACACTCGCTACCAGCGGCACCCACCACCCCCCGGTGGCCATCACCAAGATCACCGACCGCTCCGGCGAGGTCCTCTATCGTGACGAGACGAAGCCCAAGGAAGTGCTCAGCTCGGCCGCCTCCTATATCGCGACTTCCGCCCTGTCGCAGGTGATCCAGCGGGGAACGGGATCCGCCTACGGCCAGATCGGCCGGCCCGCCGCCGGTAAGACCGGCACCGCGCAGGACTATCACGACGCCTGGTTCGTCGGTTACACGCCCGACCGGGTCGCCTCGGTGTGGGTTGGCTATCCCTCGGCGCCGATCTCGATGCTGCCGGCGTGCCCGGCGTTCCGCAACGCGCAGGGCGAGGAGATCTGCCGCAACACCCGCATCCAGGTATCGGGGGGCACCTGGCCGACGCTCATCTGGTCGAACTTCATGCAGCGGGCCCTGGCGCGCGTGCCGGCGAGCGCCTTCCCTGTTCCCTCCGACCTCGTCACGGTGACCATCGACACTCGCACCGGCTGTCTCGTCAACGACTTCACCCCTCTCGACAAGCGAGCGCCCGCCAGCTTCGAGTCGGGCAGTGCTCCAACGAAGACCTGTTACGTGCCCGGCGACTCGGCGAGGGTGCCGGACGTCCTCTACCTAAAGGTCGATAAGGCGGTGGGCATCCTCGGAGGCGCGGGCTTCCCGATCTCAACGGTGGAGGAACCCACCTTCAAGTACCCGCCCGGCACCGTCATCGGCATCGACCCGGCCCCCGGGACGCGGGTGGCGACCGGCTCGACCGTGACGATCGTCGTGTCCAAGAACGGTGAGCAGGGGGCGGCGGTGCCCGCAGTCCTGGGCCTCAGCGAGGAACAGGCTACGGACCGGCTACAGGAGCGCGGCTTCGAGGTGGACGTCGTGGTCGAGTCCGAATCAGACGACCAAGACGCCGAGGACAACGAGGGTCTGGTGTGGAAGCAGAGCCCCGGCTCGGGAACGAAGGCGGAGCGAGGCTCAGTCGTGACGATCTACGTCAACCCGGAGAGCAAGCGCAAGAACGACTGACGAGCCTAGTTTCACTACGAAAGGAGCGGCGGGCGCTCCTTCTGTGGGGAAGATCGGGAAGCAAACGGGTGGCCGGACACCACGAAGCGCCAGAGAAGGTCGTCGCCCTTGCCCAGCCCCAACCCGATCCTCTTCGTTTGCAAGACCCCCTCTTGAAACCGTGCGGTCGTCTCGTCGCGGGCGCACCACATCGAGCCGCCCCTCAGCAGGCTCGCCCCGTCGTGCTCCCGAGTGATGCCCAGGGCCTGGGTCAGCCTTCCCGGCCCCGACGCCAGCAGCCGGTCGCTCTCGATCCCACCCCGGCGCGCGCGCATCGCCTCCACGCCGGCCACCGGCTCGCCTGCACGAAGCAGGACCGCCTCGGATACTCCCTCCGGGCCACACACGACGTTTACGCAGAAATGCACTCCGTAGGAGAGGTAGACGTAGAGGCGGCCGGGGGGGCCGAACATGGACCGATTTCTCGGCCGCGGCCCCCTGTATCCGTGCGAGCCCGGATCGAGCGCGCCCCTGTAGGCCTCGGTCTCGACCAGGCGCAGCACCGCAAGCTCGGCGCCGTGGTCTACGACGAAGAGACAGCCGATGAGATCTCGCGCCACCGCGAGCGCATCGCGCTCATAGAACGAGCGCGTGAGCCTGGTACTTAGCCGCCGAGAAGCCAGGCGAGCAGCGCCTTCTGGGTGTGAAGGCGGTTCTCGGCCTGATCCCACACCACCGAGTGAGGCCCATCCATGACCTCTACCTCGATCTCCTCGCCGCGATGCGCGGGAAGGCAGTGCATCACGATGACGTCGTCCGCCGCCAGCTCGACCGCGGCGCTATCGAGACGGTAGCGCTCGAGGGCCTCGGCGCGCGCCTCGGACGTTCCTTCCTGGCCCATGCTCGCCCACACGTCGGTGTAGAGGACGTCAGCCCCCGAGGCGGCCTCGGCCACGACCTCGGTGACCACCACGCTCCCGCCGCTTTGGGCCGCTGTGAGCTCGGCCCTGCGCGCCACTTCCGGAGACGGAGAGTGAGCAGCAGGCGAGGCGATGCGCACGTGCATCCCGGCCAGTGCTCCCCCAAACATGAGCGAGTGGGCGACATTGTTGCCGTCTCCGAGATAGCCCAGCGCCACGCCCTCGAGCGTGCCCTTGCTCTCCCTGATCGTCTGCAGGTCGGCCAGGCCCTGGCAGGGGTGCGAGTAGTCCGACAGGGCGTTGATCACCGGGACCGAGGCACCTTCGGCCAATTGCTCGAGTCTCTCCTGGCAATAGGTCCTTACGACGAGCGCATCGACGTAACGGGACAAGACCCGGGCGGTGTCCTGGAGGGTCTCCCCCCGGCCCAGTTGCAGCTCGTCGCCGCGCAGCGCTATCGCATCACCTCCGAGCGCATTCACCGCGGCTTCGAACGAGACCCTCGTTCGCGTCGAGGGCTTCTCGAAGATCAGGGCCACCTGCTTGTTCTTCAGCTTGGAAGCGAGCGAGCGAGGCGTGGCTTTGGCGGCATCGGCCGCGTCCAACAGGTCACCCAGCTCTTCCCCCGACAGCTGCCCCAACGACAGGAAGTGACGCGGCTCGGTCATGACCTCAGCTCCCCTCCGGTGCGTTCGGCGACGGCCGCGACGATGCGGGCGCGGACTGCAGCGGCCTCTTCGTCTGTCAGCGTCCTATCCCAGCTTCTGAGCTCGAGTGAGTAGGCGAGGCTCTTCTTACCCGGCGACACCTGCTCGCCCTCGTAGAGGTCGAACAACGCCACAGACGTAACCTCGGGGCGCCCGGCATCCTCGATTGTGCGCTGCAAGCTTGCCTGCGGGATCGACGAGTCGACCACGAACGCCAGGTCCATATAGATGGGCGGGAAGCGAGGAAGCTCCGCCACCTTCGGACGATCGGGAAGGCTCGCGAGCAATCTGGTGAGGTCGAGCTCGAAAGCGAGGCTTTGAGCCGCGACCTCGAAGCGCTCACAGACCTCGGGATGAAGCTCTCCGACGACCCCGACCCCCGCGTCGCCGGCGCTCACGGAGGCGACACGCGAGGGGTGCCACGGCATGCGACCGGCAGCAGTGTATGTAAGGGGGCCGAAACGGAGGGATCTCAGGGCCGCGTCGAGGACGCCCTTGACGGCGAAGAAGTCCCACGTTGTCTCCTTGTGCAACCAGGTCGCGCTCGTGCGCCGGCCGGAGAACACCGCCCCCAGTGTGACGGGCTCGTGGGGAAGGACCCCCGTGCCGGCTCGGTAGACGCGCGCCAGCTCGAACAGGGCCGCCCCCGGAGCGCCGTGGGCGAGGTTTCGCGCGCAGCTCCGCAACAGCCCGGGCAGAAGCGTGGTGCGCAACCTGCGCTCGTCCTCGTTCATGGGATTGACCAGCTGCACCGCGGCGCGCACCGGGTCATCCTCTGCAACCCCCAGTCCATCGAGCGCTGCGGCACCCATGAACGTAGGCGTCCATGCCTCGTGCAGCCCGCATGCGCTCAACGCCCGAGCCAGTGCGCGCAGAGCCGACTGATCCGGCTCGAGGCCCCCTCGCACGCCCGCAGGAAGCGTTGCCGGCAGGCGGTCGAAGCCCTCGAGCCGCGCTACCTCCTCTATGAGGTCGACCTCGGTAGCGACGTCCTGCCGCCAGCTTGGGATCGTCACCTCGACCCCTGAGGTGCCGCTCGAGAGCTCGAAGCCGAGCGACCGGAGGTGCTTCTCCTGCGCCCGTTGAGTGACTTCGATGCCGAGAAGGTGGTTGGTGCGAGCAGGACGGAGCGTTGCTCGCCGGGGCTCGAAGGCGCGAGGCACGGCATCGACGGCCTCGGCCGCGACCCGGCCCCCTGCCAGGCTGGCCATGAGTGCGGCCGCTCTCGCCGCCGCCACAGGCGCCATCTGCGGATCGGAGCCCCGCTCGAAGCGGATTGAAGCCTCGGTCCGCAGGAACAGGCGTCGGCCGGTGAGCGCCACGGAAGCACGCTCGAAGCAGGCAGACTCGAGGATCACCGCACCGGTGGCCTCGGACACCTCGCTCTCGGCCCCTCCCATGACGCCGGCGAGGCCGATCGCGTGGGAGGGGTCCGCTATGACCAGGTCCGAGCTCTCGAGCTTGCGATCGACTCCATCCAGCGTCACCAGCGTTTCGCCCTCGCCGGCCCGCCGCACAACTATGCGGCGCTCTGCGATCGTGGCGGCGTCGAAGGCGTGCAGCGGCTGCCCGGTCTCGAGCAGCACGTAGTTCGTGACATCGACAACGTTCGAGATCGGCCGCATTCCGTGGACAACGAGCCTGGCCGCAAGCCACAGCGGCGAGGGGCCGATCTCCATTCCCTCGAGGTAGCGGGCGACGTAGCGAGGACAGCCCTGGGGGTCCTGGATCTCGACCGTGACCTCGGTGGGGAGTGATGAATCTCCGGCCTCCGGCTGAGGCGGCCACCTGAGCTCGCGGTCCAGGAGGGCAGAGATCTCACGAGCCAGGCCCACCATCCCCATGCAGTCGGGCCGGTTGGGAGTTATCTCGAGCTCGAGGATGTTGTCGTCGAGGCCAAGCAAACTCACGACATCGGTCCCGAGCTCGGCCTCCGGAGGGAGTATCAGGATTCCCGAGTGGTCCTCTGAAATCTGCAACTCCGCCGCCGAGCACAGCATCCCCTCACTGGCCTCTCCTCTGATTTTGCGACTGCCGATGGCCATTCCCGGCAGGCGCGCTCCCACTTCCGCGAACGGAACCCTGTCCCCGACTGCGAAGTTCGAGGCGCCACATACGACCCGGTGATGGCCGTCCGCGCCTCTCACCTCGACCAAGCTCAGGTTGTCGGCGTTGGGGTGTGCGGTGACGGCCTCGACCTCTGCCACAACGACACCCGAGACCTCCGCTCCGATCGAGTGGACGGCCTCGACCTTCGTGCCGGAGAAGTTGAGCAGCTCGACCAGCTTGTCGACCCCCACATCGATGTCGACGAGCTCGGACAGCCACCTGAAACTCGCCCTCACGCCATCCCCTCGAAAGCTGAGAGGAAGCGCAGGTCGTTTTCGTAGAAGTAGCGGATGTCGGGCACGCCGTGAGCCAGCGCCGCCACACGTTCGGCCCCCAGGCCAAAGGCGAAGCCCGTGTAGGTCTCGGTGTCGTAGCCCGCCCACTCGAGCAAGGGCACATTGACCATGCCGCAGCCGAGGATCTCGATCCAGCCTTCCTGCCTGCAGACTCGGCAGCCCGAGCCCCGGCACACGAAGCACAGCACGTCCATCTCGGCGGAGGGCTCGGTGAAGGGAAAGAAATGGGGCCGGAGCCTAATGTCGAGATCTCTTCCGAAGAGTTCGCGGGCGAAGGTCTGCAGCGTTCCCTTGAGGTCTGACATCGTGATGCCTTCGTCGACAGCGAGCCCTTCGATCTGGGCGAACGAATTGAGGTGGGTGGGGTCGAGCACATCCCGCCGATAGGTCCGCCCCGGGCACACCACGTAGACGGGAGGCTCCGATACTTCCATGACCCGCATTTGGACGGGAGAGGTGTGCGTGCGCAGGAGCACCTCGCGCTCATCGTCGATGTAGTAGGTCTCTTGGTCAGAGCGGCTGGGGTGTTGAGGGTCGAAGTTCAGTGCGTCGAAGTTGTAGGACGCCAGCTCGACCTCGGGTCCGTCCGCCACCCGGTAGCCGAGTCCCACGAATATGTCGACGATCTCCCAGATCGTCTTCGTCAGCGGATGCAGCCCGCCGAGAGCAGGCTCGTCACCGGGCAATGTGACGTCGAGCCGCTCTTGTTCCCACCGTTTCTTCTCCTCCACCCCCCTGAAGGCGCGCTCGCGTTCCTCCAACGCAGCCTCGAGCCGGGCGCGCGCTTCGTTGGCGCGGCGCCCCAGCTCCTTTCGTTGCTCCGCGTCGAAGCCCCCCAGTGCCGAGCGCGCCTGCGCCAGCGTTGCCTTTCTCCCCAGGACGGCCGCCCTAGCCTGCCCCAGGGAAGCGAGGTCGAAGGCCTCGGCAATTCGCGCCAGGCCGCTCTCCACCGCCTCCTCCAGGAGCCCCGATACATCGGCCTCGGAGGAGCTCACGCGGCTCCCTCGGCGGCGGGCAACACCACCGTGAAGGTCGAGCCTCCGCCCGGTACGCTCGACGCTGAGATCGTGCCTTCGTGCGCCTCCACGAGCCTCTTGCTGAGATAGAGACCGAGCCCCGTGCCGCTCGGCGTCGCCCGGGCGGCGCGCTCTCCGGGCCCATCGAAGACCGACTCGAGCCTGGCCGGGTCGATGCCGACGCCCTGGTCTGTAACCCGCATCTCCACGGTGTCGCCGGGGTGAGCCTTCGCCGATACCGAGATGCTCCCCTCGTCGGAGAACTTCACCGCGTTCTCAATGAGGTTCGAGACCACGTGCTCCAGGCGGTCGAAGTCGCCCCACACGTGGAGATCCGGATCTACTTCGACGACCACGCGCTCGGAGCCCGCGAGCGCGGCGACGTTCTTCACCGCTCGCTCACACAAAGAATAGACGTGCGCCTCGGCGCGACTGAGCTCGAGCCGACCCGACTCGATCCGGGCGAGGTCCACCACCTCGGAGATGATCCGCGCCATGCGAATGGAGTCCTGATGGATGGTCTCGACGAACTGCTTGCGCTGCTCGTCGGTGAAGGAGTCCCAGCGCTTGACCAGCGTGGCGGAAAAGCCCTTGACCGAGGCCAAGGGCGAGCGCAGCTCGTGCGCGATCTTGGAGATCATCTCGGCGAAACCCTGATCGGAGGCCATATTGCGAGTGAGGATAAACGGGGGCAGGTAGACTTAGGTGTAGAGGCGCTGGCGGACCGCCTCGAAGAGCACGAGTGCGCCCGCAAGGGAGACGTTGAGCGACTCCTGGGGGCCGGGCATCGGGATGCTCACGGTCTCATCGAGCAAGGTGGCGCGGCCCCCGGACAGGCCGTGCGCCTCGTTGCCCACGACCACCACGAGGGGGCCGCGCAGGTCGGCCTCATAGAGAGAAAGCGCGGCCTCGGTCTCGGCCCCCACCACCGTCGCTCCTGCGCCGTGCGCCAGCTCCGCCACCTGCTCCAAGGCTGCGCCGCCGGCCACCGGCACCCGGAACAGAGCACCAGCCGAGGCCCGCACGGTCTTGGAGTTGGTGGCATCGACCGAGTCCAGGGCGAAGATCACAGCCGAAGCGCCCGCCGCGACCGCCGCGCGCAGCAGCGCCCCGGCGTTGCCTGGATCACGGACCTGTTCGAGGACGAGGACGAGATCCCAGGAGGAAATTTCGGGGGCCGGGATCAGGGGCGATCGAGCGATAGCGACCGCGCCTTGAGGGGTCACCGCGTCGG